>CAMNPA010000094.1 GCA_946547205.1 uncultured Selenomonadales bacterium
TTGTGCAGGCGGTCGATATCAGCGTGCGTGCGCTTTATGTCGAGTCGAGTCGCGGCTTGAAAGGAAAATTTTTTTAGGAATTGGGAAGGATGATAGAGTTGATTCAAGAGAATAGAGTTGTGGTCACGGGACTCGGCGCAGTTTCGCCAATCGGTATCGGCAAAGAAAATTTTTGGAACGCGCTCATAAACGGCACTAACGGTATCGGGCGAATCACATTGTTTGACGCGACAGACTACACATCGCAAATCGCCGGCGAAGTTCTGGACTTCGAGCCCGCGCAGTTCATCGACAAGAAAGAAATTAAGCGCATGGATCGTTACACGCAATTTGCATTGGCGGCGACAAAACTTGCCTTCGACGACGCAAAACTTGATGCCGATAAAATTGACGGTGAACGCGCAGGAGTTTTCGTCGGCACCGGCATCGGCGGCATGGACACGCTCCACAATCAATATCAAAAACTTTTCGCCAAAGGTCCTTCGCGAATCAGCCCGTTCTTTATTCCGATGATGATTGCAAATATGGCGGCGGGCAACATCGCCATTGCCTTTAAACTTCACGGTCCGTGCGAATGTATCGTGACGGCGTGCGCGTCGGGAACAAATGCTGTCGGCGATGCGTTCAGAGCGATTCAGCGCGGCGATGTCGATTTGATGTTCGCGGGCGGCACAGAGGCGGCAATTTCTCCTGCAGGCGTTGCGGGCTTTGCTCAAATGAAAGCTCTCTGCTCCGACCACAACGACGATCCTGCTCATGCGTCCCGACCGTTTGATAAAAATCGCAGCGGCTTTGTCATGGGCGAAGGCGCAGGAATTATCGTCCTTGAAAAACTCGAACATGCTCAAGCTCGCGGCGCACACATTTACGCGGAAATTGTCGGCTACGGCAGAAACGACGACGCTTATCACATCACGACGCCCGCACCCGGCGGTTTGACGCAATGCAAATGTATGAAACTCGCTCTCGACGACGCGGGACTTAAGCCGACGGAAATTGACTACGTGAACGCGCACGGCACATCAACGCATTTCAACGACCAGAGCGAAACCGAGGCGATTAAACTTCTTTTCGGCGAACACGCTTACAAATTGGCAATCTCTTCGACAAAATCAATGACGGGTCACATGCTCGGAGCGGCAGGCGGCATTGAGGCAGTCGCAACGGTTCTTTCCGTTGAAAATGACATCGTTCACCCGACAATCAATTATGAGACGCCCGACGACGGTTTGGATTTGAATTACGTCCCGAACGTTGCGCAGTCTCGCACAGTCAACGCGGCAATTTCAAATTCTTTCGGCTTCGGCGGACACAATGCTTGCGTCGCGTTTAAAAAATTCATCGGCTAAATTTCACGAGGCGAATCAAATAAAACGAAAACACTTCCCTACATGAAAATCAGCAGTTAGGGAAGTGTTTTCAATTAGTAATTAGGAATTAGCAGTTAGCAATTGAATTGCTCATTGCTCATTGCTCATTGCTCATTGCTCATTGCTAAAAAGGTGGTGGAGCTGTGGAAAAATATTTTATGGCGGCAATGGGCGGCGCGGACGGTCTCGGCAACAAGAGTATCGCTCACCTTGTGAAATTTTTCGGCAGTGCTGAAGTTGCGTGGTCTGCCGACGCTTACGACCTAATCAAGTCCGGCATTAGAAGAAAATCTCTTGAAGCGTTCCTGGACTTCCGCCGCCAACATCCAAATGCGCCCGAAAATCTCATCGGCTATTGCGAACGGCACAAAATTAATCTGTGCTGCATCGCCGACGAAGATTATCCGCCGCTTTTAAAAGAAATTGACACGCCGCCAATGTTCTTTTATTATCGTGGGCAGTTGCAACCTCTGGCGCAAAGAATCGGTGTTGTTGGCTCGCGTCACAATACGCCTTACGGTCAATCGGTCGCGCTGGAACTCGGTGAACAGCTCGCGGCGGCAGGATTGACTGTCGTAAGCGGTGCGGCTCGCGGTATTGATTCATTTGCACATCGCGGAGCTTTGAAGTCGGGCAGAACTGTCGCAGTGCTCGGTTGCGGAATTAATTATCTCTATCCCGTCGAGAACCGAAAACTTTTTGAGCAGATTCTTGAACGCGGTGTCGTCATGAGCGAATTTCCGCCGCAAATGCCGCCGAATCAAGGAACGTTCCGCGTCCGCAACAGAATCATCGCCGGGCTTAGTCGCGGTGTTGTCGTCGTTGAAGCAGGCAAAGAGAGCGGAGCACTTATCACAAGCGGCTATGCAGGCGAGTACGGACGAGACGTTTTCGCCATTCCCGGCAAGATTTATGAGAACATGAGCGTTGGTTGTCATGAGCTGATTCGCGACGGTGCCACGTTGATTAAAGGTGCGCAGGATATTTTGGATGAATATGAACTTGTCGCGACGACGCCGGAAATTTTTACGCCGAAATCTTCCGCCGATTCTAAACCGCCGCGCATTCAACCTAAGCCCGCAAAAACTTTTGAACTTGACGGCGTGGAAGCCAAAATTTTTGAAATCATACCGCTCGACAAATTCATCACCGACGAAGAAATTTTAATGCAAATTGACGACATCACGCCGAGCGAACTTCCAACTATAATGTGGTCATTGGAGCTGAAAAATTGCGTCGAAGAGGACGCCGGTCGATATAAACGCAAACGCTAAACTGGAGGACAGACACGTGGCAGAAAAAATTTTAAAGTCGGTGGTAATCGTTGAGAGTCCCGAAAAGGCTCGGACGATTAGAAAATTTGTCGGGCGAACGTATTCGGTGCTGTCAACGGACGGCTTCTTGAAGGATTTGCCCAAAAGTCGCATCGGTGTGGACGACACGCAGAATTATCAGCCGAATTATATCACGGTGCGCGGCAAAGGTAAGTTGCTCGCCGAACTCAAGCGCGAAACTTTGAAGGCACGCAGAATTTTTCTCGCGACAAATCCGGACGCTAAAGGCGAATTTTTGGCGCGGCAGTGCTGCGAAATTTTCGGCATCAATCCGTTGTCGAAATGTCGAATTCTGCTCGACGAAATGACGCGTGAAAATTTTAAGTCGTCGTTCGACACGGCTCGACCGATTGACAACAATTTGGCGGACGCATTTCAAACTAAGCAGCTCATCGATAAATACGTTAGCCATCGCGTCGGAGAATATCTTGAGCGGAAAATTTGGCGCGGCGTCAAAGTCGGCAGGTTTCGTGCAATGTTGTTGAGTTTAATCGCCAACACTCCCGCGCAGGAAAATTTGACCGTCGAAAAAAATTTGACGCTTGCGACGTTGCAAGAACTCGCGCTGAACGAATTGAACTTTTCGGCGGGAAGGACGCGTTTCATTGCCGATCAGCTCTACGAAGGAATTTCTCTCGACAAAGACTGCGCGGGCTTGATAACGTATCCACACGGCGCGGAAATTTTTTTGACGACAGAACAACGCAATCCCGAAGACGTAAAAGAATTCTTGACGGATTATCAGTTCAAGCTTTACAATCTGATTTACGCGCGCATCACCGATAAAAATTTCGCGTTGAACATTACGAATTGCGCATTGCCTTCCGATGCGGCTTTGATGGCGGCTTTCGACAAGCTCGGCGTGGCGTGGGCTGATGTTTACTCCGTCGGCATTGCAAGCTTGATTAAGCGCAAATACATCGCGGCGGAAGACGGCGTTTACAAAGTCACTTCGCTCGGTCAACGCGTGCTTGAGGCTCTCGACGGTTTTTTTGATGACGTGTTCAGCGCAAAAGCTTACAACGAGATCACCGCGCAAGTTCACGAAGTTTCAATCGGCAACGTTAAAAAGTCCGTCGTCATTGAAAATTACTGCAAAAAATTTTCTGCGGCGTTCACGGAAGCGATGGCGACTCTCGGCGATGACGCTAAGCCGCAAAGTGAACCTGTCGTTGAATCTGACGAGGTCTGCGAAAAATGCGGGCGCAAAATGTTGATTCGGCACGGGCGTTATGGAACGTTCCTTGCGTGTTCAGGCTATCCCGAATGCAAAAACGCCAAACCTTTTCTTGAGCAGCTGCAGCAACGTTGTCCGAAGTGCGGCGAACATTTGGCGAAACGTGCGCTCAATCGCGGCAGAACTTATTACTGTTGTGAATCGTGCGACTTCGTGACGTGGGACGAACCGCAAACGATAACTTGCAAGTCGTGCGGCTCGACAATGTTTGTGCACAGATTCAAAGGTCGTGCTCCGATGCTCTATTGCGGCAATGAAAATTGTCAGACGCGCGAAAATCACCCGATGAATAAAATTTTGGCGGAAAGTAAACGTCGCGCCGAACTTCGCAAGGCTCGTAAAGCTAAGGAGTCAAAACATTGAGTAAAGTTCACATCATCGGCGCGGGACTTGCAGGCTCGGAAGCGGCGTGGCAAATTGCTCGTCGCGGCGTCGAAGTCGTCTTGCACGAAATGCGTCCGTCAAAAAAAACTCCTGCTCATAAAACCGGCAACTTCGCGGAACTCGTCTGCAGCAATTCATTACGCGCGGCAGGTCTTTCAAATGCGGTCGGCGTTCTCAAAGAAGAAATGCGGCGTTTGAATTCGGTCATCATGTTCGCGGCGGACAATGCGGCAATTCCTGCAGGCGGAGCGTTGGCAGTCGACAGAGAAGAATTCGGGCGGCTCGTCACGTCAAAAGTCAAAAGCGTTGTCGAATTCGTCGAGGAAGAAATTACAAATCTTGACGCGCTGATAAATTCCGACGACGTGTTGATTATCGCAAGCGGACCTTTGACGGATGGAGCACTTGCAGACGAAATTAAACGGCTCACCGGCGGCGACGATTTTTATTTTTACGACGCGGCGGCTCCGATTGTCACGGCTGATTCGATTGATTTTGGCAAGGCGTTCAAGGCGTCTCGTTACGGCAAAGGCGACGCTGATTCTTACATCAACTGCCCGATGACTCGCGACGAATACTTGACTTTCCGCACCGAACTCATTGCCGCAGAAAAAACTAAGCCGCACGATTTTGAGCAGGAAATTTTTTTTGAAGGTTGCTTGCCCGTCGAAGTGTTGGCATCTCGCGGCGAAGATACAATGCGTTTCGGAAATTTGAAACCGGTCGGCTTGATTGACCCGCGCACAAATCAAACACCGTATGCGGTCGTTCAGTTGCGGCAGGACAATCGCTCGGCGACGCTGTACAATCTGGTCGGCTTTCAAACGCATTTGACGTGGAGCGAACAACGGCGCGTCTTCCGATTGATACCGGGACTTGAGGCGGCTCAATTCGTGCGTTACGGCGTCATGCACAGAAACACTTACATTAACTCGCCGAAAATTTTATCGCCAACGTTCCAGCTGAAAAGTTCGCCGAAAATTTTTTTCGCGGGACAAATCACGGGCGTTGAAGGTTACGTCGAATCGGCGGCATCAGGCTTAATGGCGGGCATTAACGCGGCGCGGTTGACAAAAAATTTACAGCCGATGATTTTTCCGCAAACGACTTGTCACGGCGCATTGGCGAATTACATCACGACGGCAGTCACGAAAAATTTTCAGCCGATGAACATAACGTTCGGATTGTTGCCGCCGCTTGAAGGTCGCGTTAAAAAAAATCTTCGCAAGGAAAAACTCGCGGCGCGGGCACTTGATGACATTAACAGCTTTTGCAATGAACATCTGCCATTATGAAACGTTTCGAAGCAGAACGATTGGCTGACGCGTCACGGTGCCGCAAAGAAAAATTATCAGCGCGGGCTCTCGATGATATTAACAGCTTTTGTAATGAACATCTGCCATTATGAAACGTTTCAAAGCAAAACGATTGGCTGACGCGTCACGTTGCCGCAAGGAAAAATTATCTGCGCGGGCACTTGACGACATTAACAGCTTTTGTAACGAACAGGAGTGGATATAAATGGAATTTCATTCTACAACGATAGTAGCCGTCAAACGCGGCGATAAG
>CAMNPA010000095.1 GCA_946547205.1 uncultured Selenomonadales bacterium
TATAAGTAGCCGTCGAATTGCTGAGCGTCCATTTCGCCGCCGTTGATGTTGATTTAATGACATCGGAGCCAAGCTTGAGAGTGTAGCCGTTGGAAATTGTGACAGCTTTTTTATTCAACGACGCATCAGAGACCGTAACGACTTTGCCGCTGACTGACAGACCGTCCGTCGACTTCACGCCGCTGACCGTCGTCAAAGTCTTGCTCGTCGATTTTTTGTAGGTGATTGATTTGGAATTGCTAGCCAATGTGTAATACGCGGACTTCGTTTGCTTATAAGTCGCGGTTGTATTGCTCATGCTCCAAGATTTTTTTGTCGTCGAAGATTTGGCAACATCACTGCCTAGCGCGAGTTTGTAGCCCGTGCCGTTGAGTGAGACCTTTGCCGTGCCGAGAGCCGCCTTTGACACGGTGACAACCTTGTTGCTCAATGAAATGCCGCTAAGAGATTTAACGCCTTTAATCGTGACCAAAGTTTTATCGCTCGTGCCGTAAGTGGCAGTCGTGCCGCTCAACTTCCATGAATTCGTTTCAATCGGAGTTTCTTTGCCGACAATGTGGACAGCCGACAAGCTCGCCGCGCCGATTAACGAAATTTTTCCGTCATCGACAGTGACAATGATGTCGTTGCCGCTTTTAGCTGTCGAATATGAGCCGCCGCTGATTGAAAGTGTGGAATCTGCCTTGAAACCGCTGATATAGTCGTTGCCATCGCCGGAAGAATATTTAATCAAGAGATTGTCGCCGGTGTTGTAAATTGAATCGTTGCCGGTGCCCGCGTGTATCGTGACGTTCGAGCCTGCATTATAGATGCTATCATTACCGTTGCCGCCGTTGATTGTGCTATTTGAACAACTATGACCGTTATAAATTTTATCGTCGTCATCTCCACCGTCTAATAAAACATAGTTACCGGCAGAGTTAAAAATAGAATCATTGCCCGAACCGCCATTTATCGTTACATTATTTGCATAATCCGGGTAACCACTCAAAACATAATCATTACCGTCGCCCGCGTCGATTGTCACGCCTTCGCCTTCGTTGGTAATGCTATCGTTACCCGCGCCGCCGTTTATCGACGTATAATCAGCACTATAAAAATTAGTGTCGTCATCGTAGTAACCAACATTTCTAACAGTATCATCGCCGTCACCTGCGCTTATAGTGACGTTTGAACAGTAATTTACAATGTAATCGTCGCCAGCATCTGCGTTAATTGTGACTTGCGAGCAATTACCATTTTTAACATCGCCATTTTTAATAGAATCATTTCCGCCGAGAGCATTAATCGTCGCACCGCTGATTGAGTTGTTAATTGAGTCCGCGCCCGATGTTCCCGTGATGAGCTTTGAATAAGTTTTCGGTTCATCAACCGTTTCCGCTTTTCTAAAATCAACGTTGGTGTAGCGCAGAATTGACGCGCCGCTTAAGGTTATCTTGCCGTCATCGACAGAAACAATCACATCGTCGCCGATTGTCCTTTTGTAGTAAGAATCTTTGTAATAGACAATGAGCGTGTCGTCGTTGTCAAAGCCTTCAATAATGTCGTTGCCGTCTCCACTGTTATAAATGAGTAAAACATATTTGGATTGAAGGTCATAGTAATTGTCCAGTTGAATAGAATCGTTGCCGGTGCCGCCGATAATTGTGTTGTTGCCGGTGTAATAGTTGTGATAAATGGTGTCGTCTCCCGCGCCGCTTTTTACCGTGACATTATAGCCGTAAACTTCGATGAAATCATTGTTAGCGGTGCCGTTCACGACCGTATTGTCCATTCCGTTATAAATTTCAGCCATAAAAACCGCTCCTTTCTTCAATAGCCCCACTTAAAAATATATTTCAGCGGAACTTTTAAGCCGTCGAGAATCGAAACGGGCACTTCATGCTTAACGTCGGCTTTTTCGGCGTCGTTGAGCTTTTTCAATTCTTTTTCGTCGAAGAGAATATATTCATCGTCGAGAAAATATTTGCCGTCGCGAAGAAGATAAACCGTAACGCTTTTAATCCACGGGTCGATAATCCAATATTCACGCACGCCGTTTCGTTCGTAAGTGTCCTTTTTGATTGTAACGTCTCTTTTCTTGGTAGATTTAGATAAAATTTCGACAACCAAGTCGGGTGCGCCGTAAATATCGCCGCCCCAAGTTATAATTTGCTCATTTTCTTTTAATACAATGCTGAAGTCTGGTTGAAAAAGACTGCCGTCCGGAAAATAAACGTCAGCATTATCAGTGAAACAATAACCTAGATCTTTTGCGTCAAGATACGAGCCGATAAACATAAAAAGCCTTCCGCCGATAACATTATGAATAGTGTTTGCCGCAGATGCCATAAATTTTTTCCCTCCGATAATTTCGTAAGACGGATAAAGCAAACGTTCATTGATAATTTCCATAAAAATCAACTCCTATACAATGTCGATGACTTCGTCGGAATGCGCCGTGATGATGTCTTTGGTGATTTTGCCGTCCTTGACGAGAATTTGACGGTCTGCCGCCTGTGCAATGTCCGGTTCGTGCGTGACTAAAATTATCGTGGAGCCTGCCGCGTGAAGTTCGCGAAAGATTTGCATGATCTCGCCCGTCGATTTCGTGTCAAGGTTGCCCGTCGGTTCGTCCGCCATCAAAATTGCCGGCTTCATTGCGATTGCCCGCGCGATAGCCACACGTTGACGTTGTCCGCCGGAAAGTTCGCTGGGCAAATGTTCTGCGCGGTCGGCGAGTGAAACTTTTTTCAAGGCGTCCATTGCCAACGTGAGCCGCTCCTTTGAACTCAAGCCCGCGTAAACTGCCGGCAGTGCGACGTTTTCTAAACTCGTGAGCTTCGGCAACAGGTTGAAGTTCTGAAAGACAAAGCCGATCGTTTTATTTCTGATTCGCGCCAAATCGTCGTCTGAAAGCCCGCTGACTTCCTGCCCGAGCAATTTATATGAGCCGACTGTTGGACGGTCGAGGCAGCCGAGAATATTCATCAGCGTCGATTTGCCGGAGCCCGAAGGTCCCATTAATGCCACGAATTCGCCTGCGTCAATCTTCAAGTCAACACCGTTGAGCGCGGCAACTGTCTCCGAGCCCATCTTGTAAAGTTTTTTCACGCCCGTTATCGTCACGACGTTTTCCATAAAAATTCTCCTTGCAAAAATTTTTTACATGATAACAAAAAAAATCTCCGCCGTAAATTTTGACGGAGAAATTTTTATCGTGCTGTTAATCAAGTGTAAGGCGTGGCAATTCGCGTGAATGTTCGTCCGCACTGACAAGGGTCGCCCATGCGCCGCACCGCTTGCCCTGTACGATAGCGAATCAACGGAAATGCTTGAGCCGTCAACGCCGTTACGACGAGTTCGCCCATGAAATCATTTTCCTCGACGACTTCATTGCTTCCGAAACGCAACAGCTCAACCAAGAAATAATCTTCCTGCACGTGCTGACCGATTGAATCCGCGCATTGATAGAACAGTCCCGCGTTGGCGAGTTCCGGCGGTGCGAACAGATTAAAAATTTTCGTCGACGTGCGGTCGATGATGTGTCGTTGCAATGTATTGAAGACGTTCAGCTCGTTGAGACAAAAAATTTTCGCAATCGGGTAGTCGATGATGTCTTTGCCCGCCGCTTCCATTTGAATTATCAGCTGCATGGCAAGTTGCGACGTTGTGATTAGCGTGTCGATGCTGAAAAGTTCCATGAAGTCGAGCCATTGCCGATAATCCGTGCCGAGCGGAATGACAGTCGCGCCGATTGATTCAAGGGCATAGAGTGCGTCAAGAATTCTGCTGTCCGTGAAGTCGCCTTGCACGCCGACGATTGAGCCGCGCAGAACATCAGCCGCCACGAGAGCGCGAATCATCATTGCGACGTTGTTTTGAATGTCGCCGCGCGTGTAAAGGTTGACGATTTGCCCGGCACGATCGCTGCGATAATTTATGCGCACGACACTTGACAGCGGCAACGTCAAAAAATCCAGAGCGTCCGTCGTGTGAAGTTCTTCGCGCGTCAAAAGCGGCAGTCGTCGAACGTCCGAGAGTGTCTGAATATTTTCGGGCGCGACGCCGTGAAGTTGGAATGACCGCCGATAAAATTTGCTCCGCTCGTAACTCCACGCCACGATTTTTTTCAGCCGCTCCAGTTGCAAAATTTCCAATTCCTCGCGGCGAATCTGCTCAATCTGAACGTCAGCAAACATTGTCAATAATTCTCCAGTCTCCGATAAACCGTTGATAAAGTTGCGCTGTTTCAGTTAAGAATTGATTGCGCGTTATAACTCCACACTCCAAACTCCAAACTCCAAACTGTCAAGCAAGCTCCGGCTTCTGATAAAAGAACGGCTTATAAGTCACGTAACCGATTTGCCGCGAATTCAAAATGGATTCTGTGCCGCCGACGAAGAGAATTCCGCCGGGCTTGAGTGCCTTGAAGAAATTTTTGTAGAGTTCAGCCTTCGCTTCTTCCGTGAAATAGATGACGACGTTGCGGCAAAGAATCAAGTCGAAATTGCGCTCGAAAGAATCTTTCAGCAGATTGTGGCGTTTGAAGTCGACGGACATTTTAATTTCGGGCTTGATGGCAAATTTTCCGTCGGGCGTCTTGGTGAAGTATTTGACTTTGCGGTCGGAACGCATTGCTTTGATTTCGTCGGAAGTGTAAATGCCTTTCTTTGCCTTGGCGAGAATTTCGATGTCCAAATCGGTTGCAAGAATTCTGTGACGTTTGCCGGGCGTGAGTTCTTTCATGATAATCGACAGCGAATAGGGCTCCGCGCCGATTGAACAGCCCGCGCTCCAAATGTTGAGCGAATCGTTTTTCTTCAAAAGGTAAGGGATAATGTCGGTCTCAAGCAAACCGAACTTATCGGCGTTGCGGAAGAATTCGGAGACGTTGATTGTCAGATACTCTATGAAGTCCGCGAATTTCTGTTTGTCTTTGACCGCGTCGTTAAAGAAGGCAGTGTAGCTTTTGAACGGCGTCTTGTTGATTAGGTTGTTGATTCGCCGACGCATTTGCTGTTCCTTATAAAGTTGCAAGTCGATGCCGGTTTTCTTGTTGAGTTTGTCTTTAAAAAGTTCCCAGTCCTTGTCGTCCATGTTGTTTGACCTCCCGCAAAAAAAATTTATATCGGCATTGTAGCAAAGGCAAGGGATAATTTCAACAGCTTTGACAATCGCATAAAAACCGAATTCGGAAGAACTTCGCCATAAACACGACCGATTTGCGCATGAAACGATAATGAATGCTCGTTGCCCGAAGTGAAAAGCTTTGCTACAATACAATCGTCGCAAGGACGCGAGCAAGAATCAAAGGAGTTATCAAGGAGGCATTCAAAATGAAACACGCATACAAGAATTTAAAACATAAAAGCAAGGTCGCTGCGATTGTCGAGGCTCCGGCTAAGACGGCGCACGCGGAAGTTTCATTCATCACGGTTGCAAAAGGCGTTCTCGGATTCAGAGAGAGCGCGCACCTCGTCAAAATCGCCGAAGAGACAGACTGCTTGATTAGCATTGCATCGGGCAAAAAATTCGGCACGACGAAGAGTATTCTTTCAATGGTCAATCTCGGCATCCTCGCGGGCAAAAGTTTGGTGCTCAACATCAAAGGCGCACGCAACGAAGAGGCTTATCGTCGAGTTGCAAAAGTTATCGGCGGCGAAACTGACGGTAACAGCTGACGGATTTTCCGTCCCAACAATCGAATTCCAGTTTAACCCACCCACTCATAAAATACCCACTAAAAAAGGTCCGGGACTTCAAGCAAGTCCGAGGGCTTCTTTTTTTGTCCGGAGCGTGTAATTTTTTTTTTGCGTTTAGGATCTACTTTTTCTTTGCGTGCCCAAAGAAAAAGTAGCAAAAAG
>CAMNPA010000096.1 GCA_946547205.1 uncultured Selenomonadales bacterium
CGCAGAAAGGAGATAATTTTTATGCGAGAGGACAAAGTTTCGATAACGACTTTGGAAACGGACAACTACGCGGACAAATATTCCGAGAGCAGTCTTTTCGACAAAATCACTTCCACAATCAAGAGCGCGGGACTCAAACTGATTTATGAAGCTCTGCTGCTGTTCTACGTCACGGAAAATCCGAATTGCCCGATGAAAGTCAAGGCTGCCATCTTCGCCGCGCTGGGATATTTCATTTCGCCGATTGACGTTATCCCGGACTTCACGCCGATTGTTGGTTATTCCGACGACGCCGGAGCGATTGCCCTTGCACTGTGTTTGGCGCAGATTTACATTGACGACACCGTCCGCGAAAAAGCTCGCAACAAAATTCGTGACATCTTCGGCGCGAAAGTTGCGGCAGAGTTGGATTAAAAATTTTTCGGCGGAGAAAATCATGCACACGCTTAAATCGATTGAACAACTTGTCGCCGTTTACATCGCCAAAAATTTCGACGAGACTGCCGCGCAGAAAAAATATACGGCGCACGGGCTCATTCGCAGCTTTGAACTTGACGAAGTGGATTTTTTAAAACTTTATTCGCAGGCAAAGAACGGGCTCGAAACTTTTTCCGAAATGTTGATGCGTTTGATTGAAGAGAGCGGCGAAAAAAATTCCGTCATCTACAAACGCGCCAACATCGACCGCCGCCACTTTTCCAAAATCACAAACCACATTGACTATCAACCGAGCAAGCAAACGGTTTTGGCTTTTGCCATCGCTCTCAAGCTCAACTTTGAGAACACAAAATCTTTATTGGCAGTCGCGGGCTTTTCGCTCACCAAATCAAATCTTGCCGACGTGATTGTTTCGTTCTTCATCGAGTACAAAATTTTCGACGTGGATTTGGTCAATCAAATCCTCTACAAATACAATCAACCGTTGCTCGGCGGCTGAAAAATTTTTATCATCAACGCGAACAGGAGGCTTTCAAAATGGAAAATCTTACCGAACTCGTTTTTATCCTTGACCGCAGCGGCTCAATGTCGGGACTGGAATCGGACACAATCGGCGGCTTTAATTCAATGCTCGAAAAGCAACAGTCCGAACCCGAAGGTACTGCTCTCGTCTCGACGATTCTTTTTGACCATGAATCAATCGTTCTGCATGACAGAGTTCCGCTCGCTGATGTCAAACCTTTGACGCGGAAAGATTATCAAGTGCGCGGGACGACTGCATTGCTCGACGCGATAGGCGACGCCGTCAAACACATTAAAAACATCCACAAATACGCACGCGAAGAAGATCGCCCGCAAAAAACTTTGTTCGTCATCACGACAGACGGCATGGAGAACGCCAGCTACAAATTCAGCTACGCGGACATCAAAAAGCTCATCGAACAGCAAAAGGAACTCGGTTGGGAATTCGTCTTCATGGGCGCGAACATTGACGCCGTGGAAGTCGCAGGACACATCGGCATTGACGCACGCCGCGCAGTAAATTATCACGCCGACGAGGAAGGCACCGCGCAAGTTTTCGGAGCAATGGCGAAATTTTCAAGTGCATTCAGAGCCGCCGCGCCCATGAGTGCCATGAGTGATGAATCGTGGCGTGAAGACATCGACGAAGATTTTAAGAGCCGCAAATAATTTTCCGTCCGCAACAAAAAAAATTTTCCCGACAATCGCGAAGATCATCGGGAATTTTTTTTCGTGCGAATTATCTCACGTTCTTAAGCAAGTCGGCTTGAAACCATTTCTCGGAAATTTGGCGGGCAGTTCCGTCTTTAAGAATCTCGTTGAAAGCTTTTTGAACTCTGTCGCGCAATTTTGTATCGTCCTTGCGGAAGCCGATGCCGAATTCACTGACCGGGCCAACAGTCACTTCGGCGATTGTGAATCGATTGGGATGCCGCATAATTTCATAACGCCCGGCAAGTTCATCGATAATCAGCGCGTCGAACGTTCCGTTGCTCAAAGCCTCGAAACCGTCTTTAAGGTTGGTGTATGTTTTAAATTCCTTGAAACTTTTTTTGAGCGGCACATTCTCGTTTATGTAAGTCTCCGAATTCGAGCCGGCTTGCGTGCCGACAACTTTGCCTTCAAGATTTCCCAACGACGTGATGTTTTGCTTGTCTTCCCGTCTGATTAAAAGAATTTGGCGATTGTCCATGTACGGCTTGCTGAAAATCATATAGTCCTTGTATTCGTCCATGATGTCGCAACCGCTCCAAATCATGTCGACGTTGCCCGAAGTTATTTCAGCCTCTTTGTTGTCCCAATCGATTGATTTAAATTCCACGTCGACGCCCATACGTTTTGCAGTCTCGCGCGCAAGATCAATGTCAAAGCCGACAAGGTTGTTGTGGTCGTCGTAGAAAGTCATCGGCGCAAATTCATCGTCGACACCGATAACAAGCTTTTCGTGCGGCGCAGATTCATCGGCGCAACCTGTCATAAACAGAATCATCAGCAGGATCGGCAAAAAAATTTTCTTCATGACGCTGTCTCCTGATTTTGAATCGTCAACGCGTGTACTTAATCAAATCGGCTTGAAACCAATTCTCGGAAATTTGGCGGGCAGTTCCGTCTTTAATCATCGCGTCGAAAACTGTTTGAACTCTGTCTCGCAACGCCGTATCGTCTTTGCGGAAACCAATTCCGATTTCACAGACAGATCCGATTGTCATTTCGACTATGTCAAATTTCGTCGGGACTTTGCTCAACTCGTAACGCGCGGCAAGTTCGTCGCAGATGAGCACGTCAACCGCACCGCTGTTCAAATCCGCAAACGCCTCTTTGAAATTCAGATACGTCTTGAATTCGCGGAAAGTTTTGCGCAAGTCTTCTGTGTCGTTGATGTAATTTTCGGAACTGGAGCCTGCTTGCGTGCCGACGATTTTGCCTTCCAAGTCGCTTAAAGTGCGCACGTTCTGCTTATTGCCGAGTCTTACCAAAATAATTTGGCGGTTGGTCATGTACGGCTTGCTGAAAATCATGTACTCTTTGCGCTCTTCGGTGATGTCCGTGCCGTTCCAAAGAATGTCGACGTTGCCGGAAGTGAGCTCTTCCTTCTTCTTGCTCCAATCAATCGGCTTGAAAACGAATTCGACGCCCATACGCTTTGCGGCTTCTTTGGCAAGGTCAATGTCAAAACCGACAAGCTCGCCTTTGTCGTCGTGAAAAGCTATCGGCGCGTATTCGTCATCAAGTCCGATAACAAATTTTTCTCCGTCAACTTTGGCAGGAGAATCGCCGCAACCTGAAATCATCATTGCCAACAGACAAATCGCCGCGATAAAAATTTTTTTCATGTGAAAGCCTCCTTGCAGGTTATCGTTTGTAATTTATTAAGTCGGCTTGAAACCATTTCTCGGAAATTTCTTTGGCGGTGCCGTCTTCGACAATCTCATCAAAAGCGGCTTGAACTCTGTCGCGCAACGCCGTATCGTCTTTGCGAAAACCAATTCCAACTTCATTTGCCGGGCCGATTGTCATTTCGACTACCTCGAATTTGCCGGGCTCCTTGGTGATTTCGTAACGCGCATTCAATTCGCCGCAAATGAGCACGTCAATTTCGCCGCTGTCCAAAGCCGCAAACGCTTCTTTGAAATCCGGATACGTCTTGAATTCGCGGAGACTGTTGCGCAATTTCTCGTTCTCGTTGATGTAATTTTCGGGCGACGCGCCTGCTTGCGTGCCGACGATTTTGCCTTCCAGGTCGCCTTCAGCCACAATGCCGCTGCCGTTGCCGATTTTAACCAAAATAATTTGGCGGTCTTTCATGTACGGCTTGCTGAAAGTCATGTACTCTTTGCGTTTGGCGTTGATGTCAAGTCCGTTCCAAATCATGTCGACGTTGCCGGAAGTAATTTCTTCGCGCTTCTTGCTCCAATCAATCGGCTTGAATTCAATTTCAATGTCCATGCGCTTTGCAGTCTCGCGGGCAAGGTCAATGTCAAAGCCGACGAGTGTACCTTTGTCGTCGTGAAAAGCCATCGGCGCGTAATTTTCATCAATCCCGATAATCAGCTTGTCGCGCGACGCAGATTCATTGCCGCAGCCCGTCATCAAAAAAATCAGCAGAACAATCGGCAGAAAAAAATTTTTCATGTTCAAACCCTCCGCTGTCGCAATTGAACCGAGACGAATCTTAAAGCATTATATTTTCTTGCGCGGTACTTGTCAAAAGAATTTATCGACGCCAAAAATTTTTGATGTTATAATACATTGCAAAGGGGGGCATTTGAAATGAACAACAAAATTTTTTGGCTGCGGCTGACGTATCTTTTCATTCTCGTTACGTTGACGCTGTGCTATATTTTCGGCGACGTGATTCAAAGTTGGCGCAGTTGGATTTCCGGCTTGGCTTACGGTTTGGCAATTTCCGGCTTGATGTCGACTTTCGATAAACAACGTCCGCGCAGATAACAGGAGGCATGAAAAATGAATTTAACTTTTTGGACGCGAGTCGTTTGCATATTGTATTTGATCTCATTCGTGACGAAAATTCTTTTCGGCAGCAGTCCTTTCAGTTGGCGCGACTGGATGAGCGGAATTGCCTTCGCCATATCGATTTATTTCTTGGAACCGCTCGTTGACAAATACATTCGCGGCAGAAGACGTAAATAAAATTTTTGAGAGGCTTGGACGATGAGCAGAAAAACTTACGTAACGTTGAGCGTGATTTATCTGATTATTATCGCGCTCTTGATTGTTTTCGGCGGCATAGTCGAAAGTTATTTGGATATTTTTATCGGCTTCGTGTGCGGCTGGACAGTTCACGGTTTGGCGATAATTGCTCGCGACCGTAAACGCAAATTGAAATGAGGTGCAGGCATGAAAAAATTTTTTAAACGACTCACTGACAAACAGTTTATGATGTTGTGGTTTATTCCGTTCGGCGTCGGCAGTTTCTGTTACAGCGGCGTGCCCGGCTTCATCGGCGCGGTTATCGGCTGGTATCTGGGCGGCGTCCTGTGGAAAAATCAAAAGGCGATTCTCAATTACAACTACAAAAAATTTTTCCGCAAATATGCCGTGGCGATTATCAACTTGCTGATTTTGATTCCGGTTGACGTGGCGGCTTATCATCTCGGCGGTTGGAGCATTTGCGCGGCGGTGACGGTCGGTTGGCTTTCGGGAATGATTATCTGGCGTCTGCGCAAAGGTCGTTGGTGATTTTTTGTTCTACTTTTTCTTTGCGTGCCCAAAGAAAAAGTAGCAAAAAGAAAGGGCACCTCGCAGGGGCGTTCAGTCGTCATTGCCGCAACGTTAAGACTGTCCGAAATGTTGAGTGCCGGCAAACTTCGCGTCCCGCTCAGTGGTGCCGGCGACGGCGCGCGTCCATGCGCGCCTCTTTTTTTACGACATGTTAATTTTTGATTTAAATTGGAGAATTACGATGAGAAATTTTTTTGACGGCGACACAATCAGCGCGATTGCTACTGCGGCAGGAGCGGCGGGCGTCGGCATAATTCGACTTAGCGGCGACGATGCGATTAACATTGCCGATAAAATTTTCGACAGACCGTTGACTCAAGCTGAACACGGGAAAATTATTTTCGGGCACGTGAAAAATTTTTCGGGCGTCCTCGTCGACGAGGCTGTTGCTCTTGTCATGCGTGCGCCGAAATCTTACACGCGCGAGAATGTCGTTGAATTGCAATGCCACGGCGGAAGTGTCGTCCTGCGCGAAGTTTTAAAGCTCACGTTCAAAGCCGGTGCTCGTCCTGCACAGCGCGGCGAATTCACCAAACGCGCATTTCTAAACGGACGAATCGATTTGACGCAAGCTCAAGCCGTGCTCGACGTGATTCAAGCCAAAACTTCCGCCGCGTTGACCGTTGCACAAAATCAGTTGG
>CAMNPA010000097.1 GCA_946547205.1 uncultured Selenomonadales bacterium
TGACGGTCACATTCAGCGGCAATCAAAAGGATTATCCGCGCCCTGCGGCGAAAAAATATCGTTAATCTGTGTTCGCGCTGACGGGCAATTAGTCTTAGAAAATTTCTTTACGAAACTCTTGCGTGATGAAGGTCTCAATGCTCACTCGTTCCGTCATACGCACGCAACACAGCTGATAGAAAGTGGCGCGGCACCAAAAGGCGTAGCAGGACGTCTTGGACACGCGAATACAATACGCAGACATTAAGGCAGAAATGCTTTGATGTTATTTAATTTTAAGGAGAAGAAATTTTATGGCAGTCATAAGACGCAGACGAAATTTCGGGTGTTTCTTCAAAGGCTTGACGTTCCTTGTCGTGAGCGCGGCGGTTATCGCTTTTTTCGTCTATGTGCCGTTCTTCACGCTAAGCGAAATAAAACTTGACGGCGCAAAATATTTGACGCAAGAAGACATCACGAAAATCGCCGACATTTACATTGGAGAGCCGCTGTTCAAATTGGAAACGGACGTTGTGCAAAGTCGACTGTCAAAAGATTTGCGAATCGCTGAAGTGACAGTGCGCCGACGTTTGCCGCACACGCTGGAAATAAAAATCAAGGAACGTCGACCGCTTGCAATGATTCAGTGCAATTACGGCTATCTTGACCTTGACCACGACGGTACCGTTTTGGACAGCTACAAGACTTTGAAGACGATGCAGATACCGATGATAACCGGCGCGGCTGTTCGCGATTTGTATATCGGCGACGTGATTGACGACGAGATTGTCAAAAAAATTCTCGGCTTTCTGCACATGTTGAATGAGGAAACTCTCAATCGTCTGTCGGAAATTGCTATCGTCGAACAAAATTACATTGTCCTTTACAGCGCGACCGATCGTCCCGTGCAAATTCGTATCGGCAAATTGGAGCGGCTTGACGAGAAGGCGCACTTGACGGAAGAATTTTTGAACAACCTGGAGAAAAATCCTCACGCCGTCGAATACGTCGACTTCAACTACACCGCGCCATTCATCAAGCTCGCGGAATAAATAGGAACTAGGGACTAGTTCCTAATTTTTTTCAGCAGAGCATAGCAGCCGGCAATCACGTCGCGATAAGTTTCGGCGTAGTCGTCGGTATACCACGGGTCGGCAACGTCGCGATGTTCGCCCGCAAAATCCATCAGCAGAAAAATTTTTCCGTCAGGGTCGCCGCCGCAAATTTCCCGCATATCGTGAACGTTGGAACGGTCAAGCCCGATGAGATAATCGAAGTGCTCATAATCCCACGAATTCAACTGAACGGAAGTACGTCTCGTAAAAGGGACGTTATTTTTTTTCAGCTCGCGTTCAGTGCCGTTTGACATTGGCGTTCCAACTGCAGCATGACAGCCCGCCGATTCAATACGAAAATTTTTTTCAAGCCCTGCCTGCGCGACAAAGTGTTTCATCACGAATTCGGCCATCGGCGAACGGCAAATGTTTCCGAAGCAAACGAAAATTATTTTTGTCAAAGTTCATTACCTCCATAAGCAAGCGACAATCAGCGCGGGCAAAAGATTCGCGACGCTGATTTTTTTTCGGGAAAAAGCAGATTGACGCCGCTGTCAGTTTTGAGTTTTGAGTTGATGACGCAAAAAATAATTCCTCATTCCTGGAGCATGTTGGTAAAGCCGCATTGAATAGAATTGAGAGCCGGCGTGCAGGGACTCATCAGCAAAGAAAAAGTAAGTTCAATAAACATAAAAGCAATCACGAGCCAAATGCACTTTACCAACACACCCTAGTCGCTACCGTACTAACTTGTTGCTCAAGGCCGGTCAAACGTTCTTCTGTTGTTGCCATTGCAAGCATCTCATTGCAATCAAGCCGTCACTTCAACACCGCGATAATCAAGCCGCCAATCGCAACCATAATCGCTCCGACGCCTATCATCGTCTGAATAAAATTCGTGTGCATCTGTTTGCCCAAATCATCAATTTTACTGTAGAAACGTTCGTTCATTTCGTGCATGTCCGTCGCGTGCTTAGCGTTCATCTCTTTCATTTCGGCATCGTGCTTGGCTTGAGCGGCATCTTGTCTGTCCTGCAAGCGTCGAATGTCTTCGCGTTGTTCATGAATCTCTTGCATGAAGAGTTCAAATTTCGTTTCAAGACCGGCTAAACGTTCTTCTGTTGTTGCCATTGTAATCATCTCCTTGCAATTAAACGGTCAACATTTTGAACAGCATGTACAGCCCGAAAATCAAATTGGCGACCGCCGCCGCGATTATCGCACGAATTCCCCAACGCATTAACTTCACAGCAAACACCTCCGAATTGAACGATTAACAGGCTCAATGCCGGTTTCGATGATTGAAAAATTTTATACGCCTTGTTCTTCCAGCAGTTCGATAAAGTCGTTTAGGAATGCGCTGAATTTTGCCGCGCCCTGATTGTTCATGTGATCACAGTCATAGAAATCTGAATCGTTCATTAAGTCCTTGAGCTCCCAGCCGTCGATGAAAATCGCAGTCGAATGTTTCTTGCAGGCTTGTTCGACGAGACAATAAAACTCATCGAGCATTTTCTTGTTGAAATAGTTGGTATAACCTTCCGTCATTGGCGGCAAGAACATTATCGGGCGAATGGCGTTATCTTCACAGAGCGCAAGATAATCGTCCAGGATTTTTATATTCTCGTCGCGTGTTTCGGGATAATTTTTTTCAGCCCATTCTTCAGCTCTTTTACGAGTGTTGAGCCGAGATATCTTGTTAATGAATCGTAATTTTTGAGGTTTGGCGTAGTGCGGATTATTGAGATCGAAGTTATCCAACGGAGCTTGGAATTCGAAATAGTCTTCGCGCAAAAAATTTCTGTACGATTCCATCGGGACGAAAAAATTATGCAGATCGTTAAACGCTATAAGGTAGTGCAACATCAAAAAGGAGCCCGGAGTAACCTTGGAGCCATCATAATGAAAAGAGTAAGGAGCCAATCCAATCAGCGCATACCGAAACCTAATATGCCCCCCATATGATATAACAGTTTTTGCGGTCAAAAAGTTATAATACAGGTCTTGACTCACGCGAGCAAAATTGAAGAGCTTGCGTCTGAATTGCGTAACGTCCAAGCCGCGTTCGATATAGCTCATGCCCGTCGCGAACATTTCAAATTCCGCCGCGTGCTCCTTGAAATATCTGAACGAGCGTTCGATGAGAAATGAATCATACGTGGGATTTAACTCAACTATTTTATTTTTGGGCACAGCGTATTCTCGCAGCACATTTGAAAAATTTCGTGCCTCGTCGTCTTCCACGCAAAGAACGTAATCATAATACATGTCGCGGACACAGTCTTTGAGTTCATAGAGCGGTTTAAGCAACGTTTGCGGCAGACCGACACGCTCCAAAATTTTTTTTGCAGGTTCGACCTCGTCAACGGCAATGGCGCAATATTTCAGTTCGGGATTCAAAAGCGAAAGGTTATCCGAAGTCTGTCAGTCCATGTCACAAGCAAAATTCGCATTTCAAAACTCCTTCAAGTTCAAGGCTCAATGACGCCAACTTTGACAAGATAAGTGTAAATGCCGCTGTCCTCGTTCGAGTCGGTGACGGCACTTGCAAGCTTTTTGACGGAGTCGGGAGCATTTGCCATAACAACGCTTTGCGGAATGAGTTCAAGCATTTCAACATCGTTGTAGTTGTCGCCGAATGCAATAGCCTCGTCAAGCGTGAAACCGTAATGTTTGAGCATGATTTGAATGCCCGTCGCCTTTGAAATGCTCTTGTCGACAATCTCCAGCAGATACGGTGCACTGCGCACGACGTTAAGCGCGGGAAATTTTTTGCCGAGTTCACGTTCCATTTCTTCACAAGTCGGCGGCTCGCACCTGATGAAAATTTTATTCGGCAAAAGATTATTGTTTAGCAGCTCGTCAAAATTTCCAAGCTCAACCGTTGCGCCGGTGTTATCCATTTCGCGCTGAATTCGTTCGTCCATCTTTTCTGTGACCCAGCGTCGTCCGGTGTAGTAGCTGATCGAAATGTCCTGCCAACGACGATTCATTTCCGCCAAAATGTTTTTCGCGTCGACTGCGGGCATTTTTTTATCGAAAATAATTTCTTCCGTCTCGGTCAAAACAAGTCCGCCGCCGTAGCTGATAACGGGCGTGTGCGCCATGTCGATTGCGTCGGTTATCGGGTAAATGGCTTCGGGCATTCGTGCGGAGACGAAGACGAACTTCAAACCTTTAGCGACGACAGATTTAATTGCGTGAGCGTGGAGCGCAGTAAACGTTTTGTCGTTCTTAAGAAATGTTCCGTCGATGTCAGAGAAAATAATTTTAATCATTGAAAAGACCTCCTGTTGTGTGAAAAAATTTTTGGCAACGAAATTTACTCCGCGTCTTTGAAAAGCCGTTTCCTGTAGTCGAAGAGCATATCAATCAAGCCCGTTATCGCGACCAGTTGCGCGAAGAACATATTTAAAATTATCAGCGTGTAGCAAAGCCACCGTAAAAATTTCGAGACGTTGTGACGGTCAAAGACGAACGATAACAGCGACAGCCCTTGAACCAAACCGATTAACATTGAAATCAGCGTCAAGTTCATCGAGACTTCGTAGACGAGCGTCCAGCCGCGCGTGAATCCCCAATAAATTCCAATCGCTCCGAATGCCGCAATGTACAGGAAAATCGGCGGGAACTTCCATTCGGCGAAGGCAGGGAACGTCGGCAATTTCAGCTGCAATTTCGGAAAGATCCATTTCGCCGTAAACCAGACTGCTGCCGCGTTGATGAGCGAAGTCAACATCATCAGCGTCGGCACCAACATTGAAATTGTCTGCAACGCCGGCTCGACTTGACTTTTTGCTTCGGCGATTCGCGCTTTGTCCACGCCCATAGATTCATACATTGCGAACGATTCGGCAAATGATTCGCGCACCAATTCGATTTGCGTTTCGATAAAGTTCACGTCCATTATCATCAACAGCAATGCGAGCGAGACGATTTGCGCGGCGGAGGCGACGATAAGCGTTGCGAAAAAAATTTTGACTGCTCCGAAATTTTTGCGTACACACCAACCTAACGCGACGCCGCAAACTCCGTAGCTCAACGTCAACCGCAGAGCCATAATCGGACCGATTAACATCATCAGCAGGATAAACGCGACGATTAACGCGCTGAAACCTTTGCCCGCGCCTTGACGAGCCGTCAGCACCGTTAATGGCACTGCGCAGAAAAATTCGACGAACATACCGAGAATCGGGACGTAAACCGAGACGAGCCCGAGAATTACCGTTATCGCTACGAGCAAGCCGCCTTCGATTGTCGGCGTGACACTTTTTCTCATTATAAGACCTCGCAAAAAAATTTTTTTCATTATATCAAGGCGCGTCTACTTTTACCAGACAGCATTTCGCATAAAAAAAAGACCGCCGACTTTCGCCGACGATCTGAATATCGAACATGCGCCATTGCTGACGCGAAAAGTTTACTGGAGCAAGCTGAGAACTGCCGAGCTTGACTGATTTGCTTGAGCCAACATGGCTTGAGCCGCCTGCAGAAGAACGTTTGCCTTCGTGTAGTTGGTCATCTCTTTAGCCATATCAGCATCACGAATCGTGGATTCAGCCGCCTGGACATTCTCGCTGGACGTGGTGAGATTGGTCTGGGTGTATTCAAGACGTGCTTCAATTGCGCCGATAGTCGTTTGCTGATCGAGAGCCTTGGTCAAAGCGTTTTCGATAACATTGATGGACGCATTGGCGTTGTCTTTCGTGGTGACTTGGATTCTGTC
>CAMNPA010000098.1 GCA_946547205.1 uncultured Selenomonadales bacterium
CGCGGCGACATCATCAGAAATTTTTAAACGCTTGAACGTGTCAGCAATTCCGCCGCTTTTAAAGCGACTTGACGGCGTGTTGAATGCGAGAAAAATTTTTCGTGAGCTTCAATCGCGGCGACATCATCAGAAATTTTTAAACGCTTGAACTCGTCAGCTGTTCTGCCGCTTTTAAAGCGACTTGACGGCGTGTTGAATGCGAGAAAAATTTTTCGTGAACTTCAATCGCGGCGACATCATCAGAAATTTTTAAACGCTTGAACTCGTCAGCTGTTCTGCCGATTTTAAAGCGACTTGACGGCGTGTTGAATGCGAGAAAAATTTTTCGTGAGCTTCAATCGCGGCGACATCATCAGAAATTTTTAAACGCTTGAACTCGTCAGCTGTTCTGCCGCTTTTAAAGTGACTTGACGACGTGTTGAATGCGATTGAATTTATTTTGGAGCGCAAATCATGAGTGACAAAGATAAACCGAAATCTTTCATGGAACAAATTACCGGCAGTTTTTTCAGAGGGCTGTTAATCGTCGTGCCGCCCGCGATAACCGTTTTCGTCGTGATGTGGCTGTTCGAGTTGACGGAAAGCTCAATCGGGACAATTTTGCCCGTGAAAATTCCGGGCGTCGGACTTTTAATCGTCATCGTCGGCATTTGGATTATCGGCGTCTTGAGCGGCAACTTCCTGTCGAAAAAAATCATCGACCTGTTCGACGCGATAATCGGCAAAATTCCAATCGTCAAATTTATTTACGGCTCGGTTAAGCAAGTGACAAAAGCTCTGTTCGAGAGTGACTCGGCATTTAAACAAGTCGTGCTCGTGCCGTATCGCGAATGCTACGTTATGGGATTTTTATTGCTGACCGTGCCGCAACCTGTTCGACAAAAACTCGGTGACGATTATGCGTGCGTCTATGTGCCGTGGAGCATGAACATGACGGCGGGAATGAATTTGTTCGTGAAAAAGTCGGAGCTGATTCGGCTTGACATGTTGCCGCCCGATGCGTTGCAGTTCATCTTGACGGCAGGAACAATTTCAACGGCTGGAATGATCTCTAAAGAATCGCTCAACATCAAAGGCAAGGAGACATCATGAAGAAAAATTTTTGGCTCGACGTGATTCTTTTCGTGAGCGGACTCATCTGCATTGTCACGGGAATAATTTTGGATTTTCATCTGGTCGAAGGCGGGCGCGAAGTTCGCAGAGTTTATCGGCTCGTGCACACTTACAGCGGCTACGTTATGGCGGTCGGCTTGCTGATTCATTTGGCGTGGCACATCGATTGGATTAAAGGCGCGACTAAAAAAATTTTCCGGAGAGCAACGTGACGTTGCATCCAACGGGACTGCTTTGCAATCGATTGATGACCGCAACCTTTTGCCGCGATTAAGTTATCGGAGGAAAAATTTTGGACACTTACACGGTTGAAGCTGTCGTGTTGCGAACGGACGACTTCGGAGACGCCAACAGAGTTGTGACGCTTTTCACTCGCGAATACGGCAAGATTGAGGCTAATGCTTACGGTTGCCGACGTTCACGCAGTCCGCTATCGGGCGCGTTGCAAATGTTCAACCACATCACGGCGCAACTCACTCGCGGCGCAAAAGTCGACACAATTCGCGACGCCGACATCATAAATTTTTACGACGCATTGACGGCTGACCTTGAACGTCTGGCTTATGCGTCACTTTTATTTGAAATCGTCAACCGTATGACTTTGCCGCGACAATCGGAGCTTGAGACGTTCGACTTGCTGAAAAATTCTCTGCCCGCGTTGAGCCGTCGTAACCCGCGAATTGCCGCGTTAATCGGTGCGTGTCAATTCATGGAGACGAGCGGCGTGCAGTTGAATTTTTTCCAATGCGTTCATTGCGGCAAGGACATTGACGGCGACGCGGCGATCAGTTTGCTTGACGGCGGTGCGGTCTGCATGAATTGCGTTGATGCCGCGCAGGACTGTCGACCATATCCCGAAGGTTTGCGCAAGACTTTTGAGACGATGCTGAGTTTCGATTGGCGCGACGACACAAAGCTGACGTTCAACACGCGGCAAATCAATTCGGCGGAAAAATTTTTTCTCGACTACGTTCACTCGATACTTGGCAACAGTTTAAAGTCGGTGCAATTTATTCGCGAAGTCCGAAGCTTGATTGGAGTTGGTAAGATTGACTGACGAAATTTTTATGCGTGAGGCGTTGAGAATCGCACGGCACGCCGAAGGTCGCACGTCGCCAAATCCGTTAGTCGGAGCGGTCATCGTTCGCGACGGCAAAATTATCGCGCAAGGTTGGCACCGTCAAGCAGGAACACCGCACGCCGAAATTCACGCATTGAACATGGCTGGAGAACTTTCACGCGGCGCAACACTCTACGTGACGTTGGAACCTTGCTCGCATTTCGGACGAACGCCGCCTTGCGCTCAAGCAGTCATCAACGCGGGAATAAGTCGAGTCGTGGCGGCAATGAGCGATCCGAATCCGAAAGTCGCAGGTCACGGCTTTGAAATGTTGCGCTCTGCAGGAATTGAAGTCGACGTTGGAATTTTGGAAGCGGAAGCTCGGCGGCTCAACGAAGTCTTTTTGAAATACATCACGCAAAAATTGCCGTTCGTCACGCTGAAATTCGCCTGTTCACTCGACGGAAAAATTGCAACGTCAACGGGAGAATCGCAGTGGATCTCGTGCGAAGAGTCACGGAAATTTTCACATCACCTGCGCGACATCAACGACGCAATTTTAATCGGCGTGGGCACGGTGCTTGCCGATAATCCAAGCTTGACGACGCGCCTTGTTGACGGCAAAAATCCTGTTCGCGTGATTGTCGACAGCAAAATTCGCACGCCGCTCAATTCAAAAGTCGTGACCGATAAATCTGCGCGGACAATCATTGCGACGACGGCAAACGCTCCGATTGAAAAAATTTCCGCGCTGAAAAGTTTGGGCGTCGAAATTATCGTTGCGGGCAATGGTGAACGTGTCGACTTGGAAATTTTGATGCGAGAGCTTGCCAGTCGCGAGCTGACTTCCGTTTTGATTGAAGGCGGCGGACAAATTCATTTCTCCATGCTCAAAGCCGGGCTTGTCGATAAAATTTTGGCGTTCATTGCTCCGAAGATTATCGGCGGCTCAAATGCGTTGACGGCGGTCGAAGGCGCGGGCTTTACAAAAATTTCCGACGCGGTCACGTTGAAAAATTTCACGGCTGAACAAATTGGCACGGACTTTCTCTTGCAAGGTTACGTTTAAAAAATTTCAGGCAGTCGCAAAAAAATTGCGGCTGTCTATTTCTTTTCCAATAAAAATCTTTTACAATCTAAGAAAAGATTTAAAGACGGAGGCGATTGAAATGCTTGCCAACGACATTCGCGACGACTACGAAATTATTGGAGGCGAAAAATTTATGGCGGCGAGTCCGGACATGGGACACAGTACAATCGTATCAAATTTAATTGCGACAATAGGTGCTTACGTCAAGATAAACAAGCTCGGAATTTGTTTTGGCGACCATATGGACGTTCACTTTCCAGACGGCAATCTTTTTCAGCCCGATTTTATTTTCGTAAGTTCAGCGAAGGCGGAATTGTTCCTTGACAAAAGAAGAATGACTCTTCACGGCGTGCCCGATATGGTTGCTGAAATTTTTTCCAAATCTACAATGAAACGCGACCTCGGCATTAAAAAAGACATCTACGAGCGAAACGGCGTTAAGGAATATTGGATTATCGACCCGTGGCGCGAAACTGTCGATGTTTATCTTCTGCGCGACGGTAAATACGAACTCGGCGGGCATTACGAAAATTGGAGCGACGACGAATTGCTTACGATAACGGAAGAAGAACGCGCTGAAATTCAATTTGAAATTCCCGTCAATGTTCTGGACGGTTTCACGGTCAAGATTAGAAATATTTTCGGCTGGTATTTTGAATAAGGAGGCGATTGCATGGCTACAGAAATTCTCAATGAACGTTTGCTCTATCCGTCGTATGAAATTATCGGAGGGAAAAAATTTATGGCACCTGCACCTAATCCTACTCACGGCAGAGTTATCGGACGGCTTTATTCATTCCTTAACGATTACTTTGATGAGAATGAAGGCGGCTACGTATTCAGCGACAACACCGATGTTCATTTTCCCGACGGCACACTCCTAAAGCCCGATTTATCCGTAGTCTTGGAAAAAAATTCGGCAATTATCGATTGGTTCAGAGGAATTTACGGCGTGCCCGATATGGTCGTTGAAGTTTTATCGAAGTCCACGCGAAAAAATGACCTCACGATTAAAAAAGACCTCTACGAGGCTCAAGGCGTGCGTGAATATTGGATTATCGACCCGTACATGAAAGTTATCAGCGTTTATCTCCTTCGCGACGGCAAATATTTTCTCGACGACGAATATATTCTCTTCGACGAGAAAGAATTGGAGTTGCTGACGGACGCGGAAAAAGCCGACATTAAGCACGAGGTGCCCGTTGCCACGCTTGACGGCTTAAAAGTCCCGCTGAAGTATATTTTCAAATGGTGTCATTGAAGCGGCGCGAGTAAATTTTTTCTTACTTGAAAGGAAGTGACGACATGGCTAAATTTATTTTCGACCTTCAGCGATTCAAAACTAACAACAACAGTTATACTCTGGTCAGCGGCACGGAAAGTGACGATACTATAAGTAGTTATCCCAAAAGCGGAAGGCTAAATGAAGTAACGATAAATGCAAAAGGCGGCAACGATTCCATTTCAAACATTACCAGTGATAATGTTATAATATACGGCGGCGACGGGCGCGATACTATTTACAACTCCCACTGTGAAAATGTCACAATCGACGCGGGCGCGGGCAATGATTCCATTTATATTACCGGAACCGGATGGGGCAGTTACTATTCAATCGACGGCGGCGAAGGCAACGATACCATTTCTTTTTATGCAAGTACTAAATATTGCACAATCGCAGGTGGAACCGGCAATGATCGAATTTCTCTTTCTAGTGGCTATTCCTCTAACAACGTTATTTTTTACAATGAAGGTGACGGCAACGATACTATTTACGGCTTTGATTCAACGTCGACGCTTAGCATTTCAGGCAGTTCATATTCAACAGCTGAAAGCGGCAGAGACGTTATTGTTTATGTCGGCGACGGATCCATTCTCATAAGAGAGGCGGCGTGGAATTCGACTACACTCAATATCGTTGAGGCTGTTTCTTGGAAACTCAACGGCACGACGGCAACTTATGGAACTTCAACCAACGCGCAAATCACAATCAACGGCGTTAAATCGCTCGACGGAATTTCATTGAGCGGCAACACAGTCACAATCGCGAATTCGTCTCTGAATCGGTCGAACGTCACTATCAGCAACGGATATTATCTCGCGCTCGGCGATGACGTAACTCAATCTCAGACGACGCCGGGCGGTTGGAACATCAGCGGCTACACTGCCACTTATAAATCTGCAACGACGACTGCGGGCTATAAGCTCGTCAACAATGCGATAATCTACACGGCGGCAAGCGGCGGCTCGAATTTGGTGACGGTCGACGGCGTCATCTCGGCGGACGGACTGTCTTTGAGCGGCTCAACTGTCACGGTGTCGAATTCGTCACTCAATCAATCGACGGTCACGATAAGCGACGGCTACACGCTCAAACTCGGCGACGATGTCACAAAATCAACGTCAACGGCGGCGAAATGGACGCTCAGCAATTCCACGGC
>CAMNPA010000099.1 GCA_946547205.1 uncultured Selenomonadales bacterium
AACATGAATTCGCGCATCGGTTCGAGGACGTTGGTTATCGCCTCTTCCTGCGAGATTTGTCCCGCCAGGTAAGGTTGCAAGCCGTTATCGTTCGCCTGCGACCAATAAGGTGCCATGATGTAAAATGTCAGGAACATTGCCAGCGAGACGATAACTTGGTTCGGCGGGACGTTTTGCGTGGCGAGGGCGTTTCTAAGGAAACCGATTATCACGACGATTCGCACGAAGGAAGTTGTCATCAGCAAAATTGACGGCGCGATTGTCGCCAACGTCAACACCGCGATAACTTGCAACGTCGAGGCAACTTGGTCGGGACTGTCCGCCGTGCCGACTTCCACGTTCACGCTCGGAATAATCGGTGCCGCCTCTGCAAAGTTCATCAGCAACACGACGCCCGCGCAGATTAAAAAAAATATTCGATTCAAGCCGTGTCACACTTTCCGATAGAGACCAGGGACTAATTTCTTTTCTTGAAGAGCGGAATTTTGCGCACCAAATCAGACAGCGTGCCGAATTCTTGAGAGAACATGTCGCCCGAATCAACGGCTTGCGCGTGAAGGTGCTCAATCAAATTTTTGTCGGTTATCTCGCCAAGCAAGCTGATGTTGTGATCGGTCACGCCCAACAAAAAGACTCTGCCGGCCATTTCAACTGTGCAGACAGAGCGATTCGGTCCCAGTGGTAAATTTTCCAGAATTCTGCCGCCGCTTGCCGAAAAACGCGCCGCATTGAAACGACCGCCGATAAATTTTGCGGCGAAATAAGCCATAATCAGCACGACGGCAAACACGGCTAACAAACTCAAAAGATAAGCGAGCGTCGACCACCACGATACGCCGGTCGGACGCGGCTCAGCCTCTTCGTAGCCGTCCAAATAACCGGCAGCCTCTGTGACAGAGCCGCCAAAATATATCAAGCAAAAGAGCACCAGCATAGCCGGGATATAGAATTTGATTTTCTCAATCATCAGCCGACAGCTTTGCGTACTGCCTCAAGCACACGGTCTGCCTGGAAAGGTTTGACGATGAAGTCGCGCGCGCCCGCTTGAATTGCCTCTATAACCATTGCTTGCTGTCCCATTGCACTGCACATGACGATTTTCGCTTTGGGATCAATTTTTTTGATCGCCTTGACTGCAGAAATTCCGTCCATTTCGGGCATGGTGATGTCCATCGTCGTCAAGTCGGGACGCAGTTCAGCGTATTTCTCTACTGCCTTCATTCCGTTCTCAGCTTCGCCGACGACCTCATAGCCGTTTTTGGAAAGAATATCCTTAACCATCATGCGCATGAACGCTGCATCGTCGACGACCAAAACACGTACTGCCATAATCCATCTCTCCCGTTAAAAAGATTTAGTTTTAATTTCAACATTAACCTTGACTGTCATTGTCCCGCATTATAACCGATATTTCGACACTCGGCAAGACTGGATTAAGTATAAGTCTTAGAAAAAATTCATCAAGGCAACGTGACGTTGCATCCTGTTAGATTGTTGTCGTTGAAAAAATTCATTAAGCCAAGTGCGACGCGCGTTCGGCAGGTGTAGCGATTTCAGTTATCCTCACGCCGAAATTTTCATCAATGACGACGACTTCGCCTTTTGCCAGGAAGTGACCGTTTACTTGAATTTCGACAGGTTCGCCCGCCAATTTGTCAAGCTCCACGATTGAGCCCGTTGCCAAGTCGAGAATTTCTTTGATTGTCTTCTTTGTGCGCCCAAGTTCGACCGTCACTTGAAGTGGAACGTCCAAAATCAGTCCGATATTCGCTTCGTTGATTTGCACCGGCTCCACTGAAAGCGGCGTGAACTGCGCGGGCGAGACAGGCATATTCGTTACAACGTTAGGCTGCATTTGCGATCCTCCATAACCATAGCCCTGCGGCGGTGCGTAACCTTGTGCAGGTTGTTGCGGCGGATAATTTTGTTGCGGCGGCGGCGGTTGCGGTGCAGGAGCGGCGGCTTTTGGCGGCGGAGCAGGTGCAGACTTCGGAGCAGGTGCCGGAGCAGGTGCAGGTTCTTCTTCTTCGCCCATCAAAGCATCGACCATTTCTTTTGCGACCTTAACCGTGAGAATTTGCATTATCTCGCTGTCAATTAAGCCGTCAACTTCCATGCGAAATGCCGCACGAACAACAGGTTCGCTGTCGTCAATTTTGTTGGCAAGGTCTTCTTTGCCGAAGTCAACGAGATTCACTTTCGGCGGCGAAATATCGATTTTTTTCTTGAACATGGTCGACAAACTTGTTGCGACCGCGCCCATCATTTGATTCATCGCTTCGCCGACCGCGCTCATGTGAATTTCGTTGAGTTCCGGGTCAGGATTAGTGCCGTCGCCGCCCATCATCAAATCAGCAATGACCGCCGCATCCGTGGCTTGAATCGCGAAAACGTTGTTGCCGTCAATGCCGACAGTGTACGCGACTTCGACGACGAGATAAGGCATCGGGTAATGCTGTTGGATAACGTTCATCGGCGCAACGGACACGGAAGGCGTCGTGATGTTCACCTTGTGACCGAGCAAAGTCGATAACGTCGTTGCCGCAGAGCCCATTGAAATGTTGCCAATTTCGCCGAGCGCGTCCTTTTCCATATCGGACAAAAGCCCGTCAAATTCGTTGTTGTCTAAAGAGGCATCGCCGCTTGAAGAGCTGTCGCTCGAATCACCACCGCCGGCTCCGGACAACAGGGCATCAATTTCAGCTTGAGACAAATCACTCATCGTCATCAGCCGCCTCCTCATTTTCTTTTTGAACTACTTGAGTTATCTGCACTGCCAATTTTTTGCCGAAGGTGCCGGGTCTGCAATAAAATTTCGCATTCGTGCCAATCATGCAAGGAAAGTCGTCTTTGACTTTTGTATTGAGCTGGAGCACGTCGCCGAAACCGAGAGTCAAGAATTCGCGAATTGTAATTTGCACGCGTCCGACTTCAACCACCAACGGAACTTTTGTCTTGTTGAGTTTTTTGCGGATAGCTTCGGCTTGTCCGGCTTGTTCGTCCTTGGCAGCAGACGCCGCGACCCAGAAAGTTGTCGTCAACTTCGACATAATCGGTTCAAGCACGAGATACGGTATGCAAATGTTCATCATGCTTTCGACTTCGCCGAGCTTTGTGTGCAACGTGACGATAACGACCATATCATTTGGCGGGACAATCTGCGTGAACTGCGGATTTGATTCGGTTGCCTCAAGGACAGGATTCATCGGCGTAACGTTCGACCAAGCCTCTTTGAAACGTTCCATTGCCGAATTGACGAATCGACGCATAACGGCATCTTCAATTTCCGTCAGCACGCGAGTTTTCATCGTCGTTGTGCCGTCGCCGCCGAATACGCGATCAAGATAAGCAAAGGCAATTTCCGAGCTGATTTCAAAGATTATGTTGCCTTTGAGCGGTTGCACGCCGAGAATTGATATTACGCTTGGATTTGCCAACGATTGAACGAATTCTTGATACGTGAGCTGTTCGACGGAAGCAACATCAACATTGACGAGCGTGCGAAGGTGCGAGCTCATGTAGGTATTCAACATTCGCGCAAAACTTTCGTGGAGCATGTAGAGCGTGCGAATCTGGTCTTTGGAAAATTTATCGGGTCGCCGGAAGTCGTAAACTTTAATCTTCTTGGCGTTCTCTTCCATTTTGAGATCTTCAAGGGAAGTTTCGCCTTCGTTCGCGGCGGCAAGCAGTGCGTCTATTTGTTCTTGAGTAAGTACATCAACGGACAAGGTTTTACCTCCTAATCATTGCAAGAGGAAACTTGTGATGTAAACGTCGTAAACGGAACCGCCGCCGAGAGCAGCATTGAGCGCGTCTTTGAGTTGCTTTTTGAAGTCTTCCTGCTTATCGGCGTCGAAGTCTTCAAGCTTTGTTGCGCGCAAAAATTGCGTGGCGGTGTCGTTGACTTTGACTTCAGCATCGGGTTGAAGAGCATTTGTATCGGGATTGATGACGGATTTTTTTGAAGGATTGAACTCGACGATAATGCTCGCTTTGAGGAATTTGCCACTGCGCGGACCGCCGACGTTGACGAGGATACCTTCTTTGGGATCGCCGATTTTGACGAAAACGCCCGCATCGTGATAACGAGGCTCGTCGCCTTCTTCGTGACCGGCTCCGACTTCGTCCATAAATTTTGTCACGACGAAAAGCGAAATACCTGCCGCCAATGCCAAGCCGACGATAACCAGCACGACGATTAAAATTATTTGCTTTTTCTTTGACTGCGCAGGCGGCGGCGCGGGAACAGCAACATCAACGTCCTTTTCTTCATCAGGCATAATTAATTACCTCCGTGTTTACAGTTGCTTCAGGGCGCGACGATATTTCATGACGCGGCGCACTACTTCTTCGGCAGCCTCTTCGACGATGAATTTTTTCTCGTTGACCAGCGTGATGACGGTGTCCGGCGTCGATTCGATTGTTTGAATCAGTTCCGCGTTAAGGATAAATTCTCCGCGCTTATTCTGGTCGGAATTGAATTTCGTGAGCTTAATCATGGATTGCCCTCCTGTTTGCTTTTTTGCTGTGAAAGTTTTTCGCCGCGAACTTTTAAATCCCTTTTGATACGCAAAAAATTTTGCACAAGCATTTTACACCTACAAGGCACTTTGTCAATACACGACAACTAGGAGTTGACACTTCCCAGGTTGAGATATTTGTCGAGCCACGCCGCAACAGCCTCGCCGATAATTTTTTTGCCGTCAGCGTCGGGATGAAGACCGTCAACAGACAAAGTATCAATCAAGTTGCCGTCGGAGTCGGTAAGCTTGTCGTTCACGTCGATAAAATTTTCTTGTCCGCGAATCCACTCGCAGATAAGCCGCTGATTTTCCTGCCAATCGGAAGGCGGAACCTCAACGAATCCCAACTTTTGAATCTGCGCGGGATTGATCGGCGTCGGCGTAATGAAAACAGGTTTAATGCCGTTGAAATGACATTTGTCGCGAAGAAGTTCCAAATTTTCTACGGACTGCCAGCCGGGAATATTCGCGCGATAATCGTTGACGCCCGCCATAATGAAAAGAATTTCCGGACGGAATGGCAACACGTCGTTATCGAAACGGTCAAGCAATTCGGAAGTCGTATCGCCGCTCCGTCCCAAATTTTTGACGGGAATGGCGCAGTAAGTTTCCCAATTATAAACAATCGTCGAAGGTGGCACGGAGATTGAGCCGCCGCCGTGAGTAATGCTGTCACCGAACGCGCAGAATCTGACTTGCCGCTTGACTTCAAAGCTGTTCGTATCGTCGCGTTCAGACCATTGCGTCACGGGCTGATTGTCTTGATTCAAGCCGCGCACTCGCCAAAAATAAATGCCTTCATCAAGCACGGGTCTTTTATCGTATAAATCAAAATCATCGTCGTCGGGATTTGCCTGCGTGAAATATCGGCGAATAATTTTGCCGTCCTTTATAAGTTCAACCTCGTAATGATCTGCGCCGGCAGTCGGTATCCAAGAATACACGGGATAAATCGGCGGATAATTCATCTTGTCGAATTCGGTGGTCGTGCGCGGAGCAGTCGGATTGGCATCCAAATCGCGGACGTTAATTGCGGTTTCAATCGTCGTGCCGTCAAGAGCAATGGCGTTGACTTGAAACGGAGCGTGCAAATCGCTGACAATCACTTCAATTCCGTTGGTATAAGATACGCGCGTCATGCCGTCGATAAAAATTTCGTACTT
>CAMNPA010000100.1 GCA_946547205.1 uncultured Selenomonadales bacterium
CGGGAATTTTATCGTGAACAATGCCGCCCAAATTGATAAAGCCCAAATTTGAAAAACAAAGTGCGATGGCAAGAATCATTGGCACGACCTTTAACATTGCGATGCCTCCAATCCAAAAGCTTTGAGCTTTGAGCTTTGAGCTTTTAGGGAGCACGTTGCACTTGCAATAATTCCTAATTCCTCATTCCCAATTCCTAATTGCACTGCAAGTCCCCCCAACGCGTATAAAGTTCGTCTATCTGTGTGAGCTTTGATTCATGAGCCGCCGCCAATGCCGTCAACTTGTCGGGAGTGACCGCGCTGTTTATCTCGTGCTCAATCATTTTCAATTCCATTTCCGCCATTTTTATTTGCGCCTCGACTTTTTCCAATGCCTGCTCGTTAAGCTTAGCGTTCTGCGTTTTAGGTTTTGTGGCTTTTGATTTCGGCTGCTTATCGTTCCTGATTTCTAATTCTTCAGTCCTGATTGCAGTTTCAAATTCTATTACCCGCGTCGCCAACTTGTCAAGCAACCAGCGGTCGTGCGTGACGATTAGAATTGTCCCGTCGAAGTCGTTCAATGCTGATTCGATTGCTTCCCGCGCAGGCAAATCCAAATGATTCGTCGGCTCGTCGAGTATCAAAAAATTTGCGCCCGTCAAGATGAGTTTCGTCAATGCCACGCGAGTTTTTTCTCCGCCGGACAAATCGGCAATGGGCTTTTCAACGACTTGCGCAAAAAGTTGCAGGCGTGCCAATTCAGAACGCGCTTGACCTTCCGATAAGCCGAATTCGCAATTCAATTCTTCAAGCGGCGTGCGATTTTTGTTAAGCTCCTCGTGACCTTGCGACAGATAGCCGACTTTGACGCGGTTGCCGATTTTGATTTCGCCCGAATCAGCTTTGAGTTCGCCGACGATAATTTTCAGCAACGTTGACTTGCCGACGCCGTTGCGCCCGATAAGTCCGACCTTCTCGCCTTTGAAAAGCTCCGCGCTGAAATTTTTGATGATGTTCTTAAAATTTATGCCGTCAAGAATCAGAACGCGATTTGCAGACTCGGCGGCGTCGTTGAGTTTAATTGAGGCAGTTTCAGTTGTCGGCGGACGTTCAAGGCGTTCCATGCGGTCAAGTTGAATTTGACGACTGCGCGCACGTTTTGCCGTTGACGCCCGAACTTTATTTCGCCGCACAAAATCTTCAAGCTTGGCAATTTCTTCCTGCTGTTTCTCGTAAGCTTTAAGTTGCGCCGCGTGATGTTCCTGCTTGAGCCGCAAAAATTTTTCGTAGTTGCCGGGATAGAGCGTCGCGCGAAAATTTTCCATGTCCAAAATTTTTTCAACGCAATGTTGCAGAAAATGCCTGTCGTGCGTGACGGCGATGACGGTTCCGCGATAATTCTTGACAAAATCCTCAAGAAAGTCTATCGCGTAAATGTCGAGGTGATTCGTCGGCTCGTCAAGGATTAAAATTCGCGGTTCATTGAGCAACGCCTTTGCAAGAGAAATTTTGGCAGTCTCTCCGCCGCTGAAGTGATTGGGATTTTTTTCAAGCTCCGCCTCCGTGAATCCGAGTCCGAATAAAATTTTCCGCGCCTGAAATTTTTCAACGTCAACGGTCAACATTTCGTCGAGCAAAGTCTTCGCGGTAAAGTGCGGCGTCTGTTCAACAAAGCCAATATCTTCCGCACGCAGTCCGCCGATTGTGCCCGCGTCGAAAATTTCTGCTCCAATCATAATCTTTACGAGCGTTGACTTGCCCGCGCCGTTTTTGCCGACGATGCCGAGTTTTTCGCCGTCAGCAACTTTAAAAGTCACATCGCGGAAAATCAATCGTTCGCCGTAAAATTTCGTAACGTTGTCGAGTTGAATCATGTGCTGTCTCCAAAAAGTTTTTCGGCTATGATAGCAAAAAAAAATCCCGCCGTAAATTTTGGCGGGAAAAATTTTTTATCAGCAAGCGTAGCCGAGCGATTTGGCTTTGTCGAAATCGGCTTGAGCTTTTGCCGCGTCGCCGAGTGCTTGATAAACTTTGCCGCGATGGTTGTAAGTTTCGGCGTCACCGGGATTTAGCTCAATGGATTTGTCGAAATCTTTAAGAGCCGCCGCGTATTGCTTATTATCGGCGTGAACGACACCGCGATTTTTGTACGTCCAAGCGTCATCGGGACTCAACTCAAAAGCTTTGTCGAAATCGGCTTGAGCTTTTGCCGCGTCGCCGAGTGCTTGATAAACTTTGCCGCGATGGTTGTAAGTTTCGGCGTCACCGGGATTTAGCTCAATGGATTTGTCGAAATCTTTAAGAGCCGCCGCGTATTGCTTATTATCGGCGTGAACGACACCGCGATTTTTGTACGTCCAAGCGTCATCGGGACTCAACTCAAAAGCTTTGTCGAAATCTTGAAGAGCGCGTTCGTATTGTCCGAGACCGTTGTAAGCGAGAGCGCGACTGCTGTACGCCCAAATATTATTCGGTTCAAGCTCAAGAGTTTTGTTAAAATCTTGAAGTGCACGCTCATATTGTCCGAGAGCATGGTAAACGAGCCCGCGATTGTTATAAGCCGCTGAATCATTCGGATCGAGCTCAATCACCTTGTTAAAATCTTGAATTGCCCGTTCGTATTCTCCGAGCCGATAATAAACGAGCCCGCGATTGTTGTACGTCGCGACATCAGTTGGATCAAGCGCAAGGGCTTTGTCGTATGCTTGAAGGTCTTCTTTGTAAAGTTTAATTTCCCAATCGCTAATCGCGGCAAAACTGTTCGTCGTCGTCAACGTGCTTGCAACGATTAGCAAAACTGCAAAAAATTTTTTCGTATTCATGTGAATGCCTCCCAACAAAAATTTTTCGGCGCGTGATTTTGTGGCGGTCATTTTTTTACGTTCAAATCCTTGCGCAATTTCTTTTGCTTGTAATATAATCAAACAAAAATTTTTTTGCAAGGAGATGTTATCATGGCGACACAGGTTGGCGTCATTAAAAAATTCGTCGACGCTTTGACGAAGACAAATAAGCAGGGCACTGCTGCCGTCAATTCGGCTCTGGAAGTCATCGGCGCACCGACTTACGCAGTTTTGGAGCAAACTTTCATTGATGAGCAGGCGGGCAATACCAAAAAAGAATTTCTCGACGAAGTCTGCGGCGTGCGACTGAACAATAACGATACCGGCGCAATAACGGGCTCGGATGCCGGCGGCTCAACAACTAAGACTGCCAAAAATATTTTGTCGGAAAGTGCGAAGGCGAAAACTTTAACGGCTGCAGAATACAATTCTTTCACGACGAAAGGTTTGACCGTCAATATCACTTACGACACGGGCGACGGCGGCAAGGCGTTCAATAACAATGCCAAAACTTATCTTGCCAAACAAAAGCTCGTTACTCGTGCGCTTTATAATTGGTGGATACCCGAATCGCTCGACCTTATCAATGAATCGCTCGGCATTAACTTCACCAACGGACGCGCCAGCCTTAACAAAATCGACATCGTGTTTGCGGAAGACGATACCAGTTGCTTGAAGATCGATACCGTTTACGACCGAGAAAATCCCGTAAGCATCAAGCTCACCATCAATTCAGGGCTCTTCAAAAATTTAACGTCGTCCGATACAAGCGGCAAGCTCGCAACGAAAGGTTCAATCGGCTCCACGTTTTACGGCGGCAAACTCAACGAATCCAGCTCATTTGCGACGTATCTTGATCAGCTCGTTTTGCAGGCAATGGCTGAAGTTGCGTTGAAGGCGAATGTTCCTTACGTCGAAAAACTTCCCAAGACTATTGCCAACGGGCTCGTGGAAATTGTCGGCGGCTATGATTCAAGCTCGAACGTGCTGAGCTCTTTTATCAGCGGCTCCGACGAAATTCGCGGCTATACGTTCGTTCGCTACCTTGCTCAAAAATACTCCGACGACAGACCCGATGACGCTCTGCCAATCGGACTGACACTCAACGCCAAGAAAACTGTCTTGACCGCGTCGACACTCTTCAGCGGCGTAGAGATTGACCTTGCAGACTTCGTCGGCACCGTTCAGACCGTCGACACAAGCTTATTGAACCGCAACAATCAGATTCGCATCATCGGCAACGAGTTGAATAATTCAATCGTCGGCAGCCAGAGAAACGACACGCTTTGGGGCGCAGACGGCAACGACACCATTCGCGGCAACTACGGCAACGACACGATTGATGGCGGATACGGCGCGGACAGACTTTATGGCGGCTACGGCTACGACTCACTAAACGGCGGCTATGGCAACGATAAACTTTACGGCGAAGACGGCAACGACACGCTCTATGGCGGCTTTGGCAACGACACTTTAACCGGCGGCAACGGCAACGATCTGTTCGTTTACAATGACGGCAAAGACGTTATCACGGACTACACGGCGGGCGAAGACAGAATCTACATTGAAAGCGGCGACATCACCAAGGCGACAACAAGCGGCGATGACGTTATCTTCACTGTCGGCAAAGGCAAACTCACCGTCAAGGGCGGCAAATACGAGACAATCACCTTGACAAATTCAAATCGCAGAACTTACACGACGATTGTCGGCGGCTTGAAGTTGACGGACGATTCACCGACCAACACGACGATTAAATCTTCCGTTGAGTATGTCAATGCTCGCGAACGCACGAAGGCTGCAAAAATCGTCGGCAACGCGCTCAACAATTCAGTTTACGGCGGAACGGGCAACGATACCATTTACGGCAAGAACGGCTACGATTCTCTCTTCGGCAACAACGGCGATGATAAACTTTACGGCGGCGACGGCAGAGACACGCTTTGGGGCGGCGACGGAAACGATACTCTTATCGGCGGCAACGGCAAGGACGTTTTCAGATACACCGGCGGCAACGATGTCATCACCGACTACGCGGCAGGCGAATTGGTTTACATTCCGACGAACAGAATCACAAGCGTTGTCGTGGACAATACCGACGCGATCTTTTCTTTCGGCAAAGGCTCTCTCACCGTCAAGGACGGCTTGAATAAAGTCATCACGTTTGCAAACTCTTCGACGAATGTTTTCACGTATTACGTTGACGGCGATTCCTCAAACTTGGTTTTGACGGACGCCAGCCCTGATGAAGTTACAATCGGTGCGGCTGTTAAAAACGTTGACGCCACGGCACGCACGAAGACCATCAAAATTACCGCAAACGACATTGCCAACACAATTCGCGGCGGCACCGGCAAAGATGTCATCTACGGCAAGAACGGCAACGATTCAATTATCGGCAATGCGGGCAACGATGAACTTTTCGGCGGCGACGGCAATGACACGCTCTATGGCGGCTATGGCAACGACACGCTAAACGGCGGCTATGGAAACGATACCATTTACGGCAACGCAGGCAACGATAAAATTTACGGCGACACCGGCAACGACTTTATCAGAGGCGGCGCGGGCAACGATTCAATTTACGGCGGCAAAGGAAACGACACGCTTTGGGGCGGCACAGGTGCTGATGTGTTTTATTACGACAGCGGCGACGGCAACGATGTTATCTACAGCTTCGGCGATAACGACATGCTCAGAATCACTGAAACTTTCTCGGCGACTTTCGACAGCTCCACAGACGAGCTTTATTTCAAAGTCGGCAACACCAACAACGCGATAACTCTGCGCGACATTGCGGCATCAACTTTCAACATCAACGGCAACAAATATTATATCGACAGCAAAGA
>CAMNPA010000101.1 GCA_946547205.1 uncultured Selenomonadales bacterium
TAAAGCGGCTCGCCGAGTTTATCAGCCATCGAGAACGCAAAAATTATGGCACAATTCTAAGGAGGACTTTTGCTTTGACAAATTTAGATTACCTATACAAATCGAATTCTAAAAGAGAAGCTTTTGCTAGAAAGTATTTCGTCGATAAAAAATTAGGCTTTCAAGTCATCGAGAAGGGAATGATTCTTCCGCATAACCATGTTAACGATGACGGAAAAAGAACTTATACCGGCTACGGCGGCATCGTCGATAGCGAAGGCGAATATATAAAAGAAAGTTTTATCCACTATGGAATAGGCGGAATTTATACCCCCCCCCCCGAATCAATTCAACACAGTTCAGAGACTGTTATTTATATAGGATTGTTTTATCCTCTCTGGGGACACGTCATCACCGACAATATTCGCCGCCTGTGGTTTTTGAATAGCGAGGAATTCAAAGAGAACTTTAAAAATTGCCTGATAGTTTATGTGCCGTTCGCCGAGGGTAAATGCACAATTGAAAAAATACCAAATTTTAGGCGGCTGTTGGAGATTTTGGAAGTCGATGTTGATAAACTTCAGCCGATTACTCAACCGACAAAGTTTGATAAAATTATCCTACCGGACGACTCATTCTCCGTAAAATCTTTTCCAAGAGGATTTACGGCGGAATATAAGGAGACGATTGACCGTGTAAGGGACTTTGCGATAAAGAATCGGACGCTGACTTCGAGCAAGAAAGTCTATTACTTCCACGGACGCAGATCGCAGATCGGAGAAGATAGACTTGCAGATTATCTCGAATCTAAGGGATATGCCGTCGTTTCACCTGAAACATTGACGCTCGATGAGCAACTTAATCTGCTGATAAACTGCGAGAGTTTTGCATCGACTATTGGTTCTTGTTCTCATAACGCCATGTTCCTTCGTGATGGCACGGAAGCCATTTTTATTCCGCGTATACTTAATAGATTCACAACTTATCAACAAGCGATAGATGAACTTCGTTCTTTGAAGGCAACTTATATTGATACCACGCTATCCTTCTTTTCTAATTCATTCTATGGTCCCTTTTGCTATATTGTCAGTCCGCAGCTCAAAAAATTTTTCGGCGACACTTTCAACGGCTACGATGAAGAGGACTTCAAAATTTTCCTGCAATACGTCAAAGATTCACTGCGCAAAGGTCTTGTTGTCAATCCAAATCTAATGAAATATTATGCTCCCGTTCTTGAAGACTTCATGGCGCAGCTTAAACAGCACGAAAACTTAATCGCGTCTTATGATATGCCGCCGCATTGGAAAGAATTTCGCTCGTCGTTAACTTATCAGACGCATGTTGCTCATAAGGGCTGGAGCGCATGGCTCAACGAAGATCAAGTCAGCAACGACATTGAGCAACAGCTCGACATTCAAGCCGTCAAGATAAATTTTCCCGGGCACAAAGTTTATTACTCGGTCTATTTCAACGACGCGGAAGGTTGGTCGGAAGAAGTCACGAACGGCGAACAGGCTGGCACTACCGGCAAATCAAAAGCGATTTACGGTATAAAAATTCGTTTCGACGAGGCAGGCGCAAAAGAATTCGACATTCTCTATCGCGTGCACACTTTCGACGGCAACTGGACTGATTGGGCTAAAAACGGCGAAGTGATTTATTCGCACGGACAAAAGCTCAACGCCATTCAAATAAAATTGGAAAAGAGAACACATTAACCGCGCTGAAAAATTTTCGTCAAGCATCGCCGTCGCAATCGTTCAAAGGAGAAATTTGGTATGCAAATCTTTCTGACGTTTCTGCTGATAATTTTTTTCTTGGGTGCGTCTCAAGCCACGGCTTGCGCTGCTCATCGCGTAATAATCGATACGGACATGGGCGGCGACGACGCGGCGGCGATTGTCTTGGCGGCAAAAAGTCCTGCGATTCAAATTGAAGGCGTTACGGTTGTTTCCGGCAATGTTGATTTGGAACAGGCGGCTAAAAATGCGTTGATGACTTTGGAAGTCGTCGGCTCAACTGCGCAAGTTTACAAAGGCTCGTCGAAATCTTTTGCCGGAATCGAAAACGAAACTTTCAGCGTTTACGGCAACGACGGCATGGGCGACGCCGATTTGATTCACCCTAAACGTTCGGCGAATAATAAATCTGCGGTCGATTTTATTTTGGAGACGGTCAAAGCAAATCCCGACGAGATTGAAATTGTTTTGATCGGTCCGGCAACGAATGTCGCGCTTGCCATTGATAAAGATCCCGTCACGATGAGCCGCGTGAAAAGATTTTGGTCGATGGGAACGAGCGGTTTCGGCGAAGGCAATGCTACACCTGTCGCCGAATTCAACGTTTACAAAGACGCCGAGGCTTACAAAATTTTACTTGACTCCGGCGTTCCGACAACGATAATCAGTTGGGACATCGCCAAAGACGAAAAAGTTTGTTTCAATAAAAAATTTTTGGACAGAATGAAAAATGCTTCGCCCGTGCAAAAATTTATCGCCGTTGCCAACGAAAAATATCTTAAGTTTTGCCGTGACATTCAAAAGACAGAATACGAGCCGGTAAGCGACGCCGTGTTGATAGCGGCAATGGCTTGGGACGATTTTGTTCAGGAGACTGCCGTTTGTCACGCAAGCTGCATGATTGACAGAAACGAAACTTACGGGCAAGTGATTTTCTATCGCAAGGATTATGCTTACGACGCCATGCCGACTTTTGACAGCTACAACGTCGAAGTCGTCACGAAAGTAAAATCAGCGCAATTCCTTTCGCGCTACGATAAAATTTTGTCGAGCAAGCTCTGAACATTTCAAGGAGGTTTTACGTTTGGTAAATCTTGATTATCTTTACAATCCCGAAGCCGCCAAACCATTTTTCAACAAGAATTATTTCGTCGACAAGAAACTGGGCTTTCAAGTCATCGAAAACGGCACGATTCTTCCATATAAAAAGAAGACAGATGGCAAATCAACTAAAGATGGCTGGGGCTTTGGCGGAATTATCGACGGCGAAGGCAAATTTATCAAGAGCAGTTTTGTGCATTATGGTGCCGGAGAAATTTATACACCCCCCCCCAATGTAATTAATCACAGTTCAGAGACCGTCGTTTATCTCGGAATGTTTCACAGCACATGGGGACATGTTATAACCGATAACATTCGCCGCGTATGGTTCTTGAAAAGCGAGTTCATGAATCAATTTAAAGACTGCAAACTTGTTTATCTTCTCTGCACAAAAAGAGAAATATTCACTTTGGAGAGTTATAAAGCTTTCAGACGACTGCTTGAAATTTTGGATGTAAATGTTGACAATCTTCAACTCGTTACCGAGCCGACGCAGTTTGACAAAATTATTCTGCCGGACGAATCATTTTACCTTGACGGAAATCGAAAATTTACCGCCGAATATCGTGAGGCGATTGAGCAAATAAGGAATTTTGCCTTAAAAAATCGTACGCCGACTTCCAGTAAGAAACTTTATTTCTTTTATGGCAGCAGAGGAGTAGGCGAAAATCATCTGGCGGAATACTTTAAATCAAAAGGTTATGACGTTATTCAACCCGAAAAGCTTACGTTAGATGATCAACTGAATATCTTGATAAACTGCAAGAGTTTCGCGTCGGTGATTGGATCTATATCGCACAACTCTGTTTTTATGCGTGATGGATCGGAAACAATTCTAATTCCGCGTGGCTTGAATGGTTATGCAAACGATTATCAACGAGCAATTAATCAAGTTAATTCGACCAATGCCAACTACATCGATTCAACGTTGTCAATATTTGGCGATTGGGCCGGCAATAGTTCTTACATCATCAGTCCGCAGTTAAAAAAATTCTTTGGCGACAAATGGGACGGATACGAGGAAGAGGACTTCAAAACTTTCCTGCAATACGTCAAGACCAATATTCAAGCAGGTCGTGTCGTCAATCCGGACGCAATGAAATATTATGCGCCTGCCCTTGAAGATTTCATGGCTCAACTTAACCGGCACGAAGATTTAATCGCGTCTTATGACATGCCAAAGAATTGGGAAACGTTTCAACCGCCGTTGATTTATCAGACGCATGTTGCCAAAAAATCTTGGAGTGCATGGTTCAACGAAAATCAAATCAGCAACGACATTGAGCAGCAGCTCGACATTCAAGCCGTCAAGATAAATTTTCCCGGGCACAAAGTTTATTACTCGGTCTATTTCAACGACGCGGAAGGTTGGTCGGAAGAAGTCACGAACGGCGAACAGGCTGGCACTACCGGCAAATCAAAAGCGATTTACGGTATAAAAATTCGTTTCGACGAGGCAGGCGCAAAAGAATTCGACATTCTCTATCGCGTGCACACTTTCGACGGCAACTGGACTGATTGGGCTAAAAACGGCGAAGTGATTTATTCGCACGGACAAAAGCTCAACGCCATTCAAATAAAATTGGAAAAACATTCTTGAGGAGATGATTCAATGCTTGAAGACAGGAAAGTAGAGTTGACGGCTCTGCGCGACAAATTGAACGAAATGGGGAATTCACTTTGACATTGCCCGCAAAGAGGAAAAAATTGCCGAGCTTGAATACAAAATGGGCGAGCCGACTTTTTGGGACAATCCCGACGTTGCGCAGAAAATCACGCAGGAATTGAACGACGTTAAATCGGGAATCGAGACTTACAAAAATCTTTTGGCGAAATTCGACGACACGCAGACACTGCTTGAACTCGCGCTTGAGGAAGAAGACCTTTCGCAGGAAGACGACATCGCCGCGCAGATAGCCGACATTGAACGCGGACTTGAGACGTTGCGGCTTGAAATTATGTTGAGCGAACCTTACGACGGCAACAACGCGATTTTGACGTTGCACGCGGGCGCAGGCGGAACAGAGGCTCAAGATTGGACGCAAATGCTCCTGCGAATGTATGTTCGTTGGGCTGAACGTCACGGCTTTGAAGTTGAGACGGTTGACCTGTTGCCGGGCGATGAAGCAGGCGTTAAATCGGCGTCGCTGTTCATCAAAGGGCACAACGCTTACGGTTATCTCAAATCTGAAAAGGGAATTCATCGGCTCGTCAGAATTTCGCCGTTCGATTCAAATGCTCGTCGTCATACGTCGTTCAGCGCGTGCGACATCATGCCCGAAATTGATGACGCTGTTGAAGTCGATATAAACATGGCGGACGTTCGAGTTGACACGTACAGAGCATCGGGCGCGGGCGGGCAGCACATCAACAAAACATCTTCCGCCGTCCGAATGACGCACATACCGACGGGAATTGTCGTGCAATGTCAAAATGAGCGTTCGCAAATTCAGAACCGCGAGCGTTGCTTGAAAATGTTGCGCGCAAAACTTTTTGAACTTGAGCTTGAGAAGAAGGAACAGGAAATTGCCGGGCTTGAAGGCGACTTGAAGAAAATCGAGTGGGGCAGCCAAATTCGCTCCTACGTCTTCCAACCGTACAAACTCGTTAAAGATTTGCGCACGGGCGAAGAGACCGGCAACGTTCAAGCGGTGATGGACGGCGACCTTGATCCGTTTATCCGCGCGTATCTTGCCGCAAAGGCTAACGTTAAAATTTAGTGGAGAATTTATCATGAAAAAATTTTTGGCATTGGTAGTCGTGTTGTTGATAGCGGCGGGAGCGTTCATTCAATTTGCCGTGCCCACAGCTTTAACGAATTATCTTAAAGATCGCG
>CAMNPA010000102.1 GCA_946547205.1 uncultured Selenomonadales bacterium
TTTTCACGTCCCGAACCGAACAAAGCATTTGCCAGATTATTCATGGCAGCTGTCGTGTGCGGATGTTTTTCGCCCAAAAATTCCTCGTTCACGTTAAAAACTTCTTCAAGCCAAGGTACGGCTTCAGCGTGACGATTCATCTTCGACAATATGACGCCCAAATCGGACATTGCCGAGATTGTTGCCGGATTATTTGCGCCAAAATTTTTGCGTCTGAACTCCACAACTTTTTCTTTTAACGCCAAAGCTTCATCGAGCCGAGATTCAAAATTGCTCAAGATATTCGCCATGGACGACATTGAAGTAATTGTCAGCGGATTTTCTTCGCCCAAGTTTTTGCGTCTAAACTGCAGAACTTTTTCTTCCAATTCCAGAGCGCGTTTGCAGTTGCCGATATTATTCCAAGTCTCTGCAATATTTTCCATGGCGGCAAAAGTGCGCGGGTGATTTTCGCCAAAAATTTCCTCGCTGAATTCCAAAATCGTTTTGTCAACGTCCAATGCATCTTCATAGTTCTCAAAATTTGAAAGAGCAACGGAAATTTTCATCAGCGCATCAATCGTATCGGGATGTTTCTTGCCGCGCAGTTTGAAATATTTTTTCCAACTCAACCAAGCATAATCCTTAGCCGCTTCGTACTTGCCTTGCGCGTCCAAAACATAGAAAAGTTTGCCGTCGAAGTAAGCACACGGAACGCTTGCTTTACCCGCGAGATTAACGACTTTGTCCCGAAAATCGTTGACAATATCTTCCGCCGTCTCAAACTCATAAGCGTCAATCAGCCTGTTCACGAACTTTGAAAAATTTTCTTCGTAGATCGTCCGCAAAAGTTCGGCATCGTCAGTCTTATTAACAGCCGCCGTTGCAAAATTTTTGACATGCTCACAAAAATCACGCAAAAAATCTTCGTCGGGAAGGAGAGCAGGATATTTCTCGTAAGAGGCGCGAAGTTCCGATGAATTTATTCCTGCACGTTCAAGGAACAACGCCGAATCTTCTTGCGGCAAATCGCCAAAACCTTTGTACATTAAAGCCACGCTCCTTTTTGTTGCAGAAAAAAATAGGGCTCCTCATGAGTCCGCCACTAATAATGCATTTCTCAAATCAGCAGGTCTAATTCGTATCTCAAGCCGAAAGCCGGAAAATATCAAAGCGCATCAAATAATTTTTGCATTCTTTGAATCTGTTGCCGATAATTTTTTTCGTTATAGAGGATATAGCCGACGGTCATCCACCTTGAATGTTTTTTGCCTTTGTTGAAAGAAAATCGCACGTACTCGAATGAAGAACCGATTCCGTTTCCGAAATAATCGCGAACAGTTTCCCAAGCGTGGCGAACATCTTCCGCGTTGAAGTTGCCGTGTTCCAAGCCCATCTTCACACAGATTTTGTCGTTCTCCAGCTGAAGATACAGACCCTCGAAGTGCTTAGCCGTGAATCTAAATTTTTGGACGAGTTGCGGAGTTTTCCAAGCCCAATTCATGCACATGAAACCGCCTTGAGGATTGGAAACATAACCATAACCGGCATCCTTCGGAACAAGCCCGATGTCCTTAAGATGTTCAAAAAAGCCGTAGTAGTTAATTCCGGACCATTGACTTATCGGACGACAACTTTTATACGCGTTCTCTTCGCTCTCGAAATACTCCAGATACTCAAGATAGTCCGCAAAAATTTCGTTGTTAATTTTGGCTTTGTACGGATTGAAAATCGAAAACAACACGTCGCGCTTGAATGTAAAGAAATCTCTGCTGAATTTGCACTGCGACACCGGCTTATAGAAGACGCCGATAACATTTTTCGCGCCGGCAGCTTTAAGAGCCTTAATGTACTTTTCCATTTGCGCATCGTCGGCAGGCGAAAAGATTTTGTCTTCGATAACGACCTTGCAATCATCGACCGTCAACAATACATCGATAATGCCTTTCTGCCGCTCGCCGGGAATTTTTACGGCAACTTGACGTTCAATTTTTATGACTTGCTTAGCCGTCGCCAGTCCCGGTATCCTGTGAATGAAGTCCCACGCACACGCCGCAAGTTGAGGATTAACACTTGGATTCTTCGCGAAAGACAACAGCCAACAGATGAATGCGTCCTGCGAAAGTTCGCTTGTCGCCCAGTTGAATAAATTCGTTTCTTTCATAAAACCGCCTCCGAAAAATTTCAACGCGATTACCTAACCATACAGCCGAATTATACAACAGCTCATGTAAAAAAGCACTCTCAACAAAAATTTTCATCGTAAGCTTGAGGCAAACATTTGCTTAAAAAAATCCTGTGTCAAACTGTAAAAGCCCTTTTCGATTCGCTCACGATACTTTTTTTCTTCTGCACAAACTCCGGGCGGCTCTTTTACTGAGCTCTTCTGCTTATGCCAAATTTTAGACGGGCTGTCGGGATAACCTTTCAAAACCTGATAAAACGCCCAAAACTCTTCTCGGTCAATGCAACTTGTAAAATTTTGAAACAGGGTGCTCAGCTCTCGTTCCGATAAAACAAAGCTGAACATGTCGTTCAAAAGTTTTCTTTCACTCCTGAAAAAGAAACTCGGAAGATAGCCGATGCTCGCAAAACTGTTCTCCGCAAAAATTTTTGGCGAATCATGCCAAGTGTAATCATCATCGAAATTTTTATCGCCGACTCGCGCCATAATCGAATTGCCCAAAATTTTTGTCGCGCCGAATTCATGTTTGCCGTCAATGTACAGGTAATCGGTAAGTCCCAACACTTTTACTTTTGCCACGCGCGCGAAATTGCTTTTAAACCTAATCCATTTGAAGTGCAGCTCCAGCTCGTCGGCATGAAGATAATTCTTGAAGCCTTCCGCATTTTCAAGCCCAAAGTAAGTGTTGCTTAAGGCAAAATCTTTCTCGTCATAGATCGTCGCTCTGTCTTTCTGAACTGTGTCCGGTTCGGCGTTCTTCAACTTAAACCGGCGACGCTGAAAATCTTCTATGTCATCGGTAAAAAAATTAATCGTACAATCGTTCGGCGCGTCATACAGCTCGACCTTATACCATTCCTCTTCATGCGGCACCGTCACACACGCTCCAAATCAACTTCGCTGAAGTAACAAACATGGCTGTCATCATCGGAATATCTCAAGCCGTACAAAATCGTATGAAACTCTTCGTTGCCGTCAACTGCCACATCGACTATCTTTCCAACCGCATTCGCATCAACTTGAAAATCTTCCGGCGCGTCAAGATAAGCAACCATATTATTAAACCATTGATGCCTGACTTTCGGGTCAAACCAACTGCGCTTTTGCTCAAAATCAAATGTTATCTGCTCCAGCGGCAAATGATTATCCATGCTCAATTGGCAAATTTCGTCGCCAAGCCACAGACCGAGCATAAAAATTTTAGAATTCGGATGCGCGCGGACTTTGTCGCCTTTGTCAAATTTCGTGTCGATTATGATTCTGTTGCGTCCGAGTTTGTTCCCTTTGCGTTTGACAAGTTTCAAATCTTCCTTGAGAAAACACGGCTTGAACGGCTCCTCAACAAATTCCACGATATAAGCCGCTGCGTGCAAATCAATTCCGACATCGACCACCTTGCCGATTTTTCCTTCCCAGTTGAAGTTGTGTTCGCCGGGCAGAATCTTCACTTTGTCGCCGACTCTGTACTTAGCCGAAAAAGTCAAGCGCATGATTACCATTCCTCGTCAGAAAAATTTCTGTTCGGTTTAGCGACCTGTCCAAGAAAATATCTGTCAAGCTCGGCAACCTTTTCATCTATATCGAAGTCAACCGCGCTCGCAAAATATTTTTCATCGTCAACATACAGGATTCGCTCTTTCTTCGCAATGAAGCCGTTCGGAGAAACGCAACCATAGCGGACGATTTCGCCGTTGATTTTTATTGGCAAACCCGTGCTTATGTCGTGAATCGGTTCGGCAGTTTTAATGTCTTCCTCTTTTTGCCAACTCGCGCCGTAATCCGTATACGCGCTGTCAAAAACATTTCTGTCCACCGCAACGCCAATTTCATCGGCACCTTTCACGAGATAACGAACGCTCTGCTTGATTCCGTACCGCTCTATTGTATCCAACCTGATTCGGTCTTCGCCAACCTTGATGAACTGCATCTCAATCGCTCTCCTCAAATCTTTTGTCACAGGATAACACAGCCGATGTCCTAATTTTTGTACACGCAACTTTTTGTTTCACTCGCAAAGAATAAAAAACGAGAGAAAAGCTTTAAAGCTGTCCCTCGAATAAAACTCTGCGCCGTTAAAAATTCAAAGCAAATTCGACACGTCAAGGATCGGCAGCATCACCGCGAAAACCAACGTCGCGACGATTAATCCGGCGAGCACCGTTCCGAAAATTTCTGCCTTCGCCGGAAGTGTCCGCAAAATTTCTTCGACTTCAAAGTCCGCCATCGATTCGCATTGCCGCAACATGTCGACGATATTTCCTGTCGCATCGCCCGTGACGATTAAGCCGACGTACAGCGGCGGAAAATTTTCTTTGGCGACGAGTGCACCGAAATTTTCGCCGCGTTCGACTGAAAATTTTATGTCGCTCAAAATTTTTTTCACGACGAGATTTTTTGTCGCCGCCGCGCAAAGTTTTATCGCTTCGTCCAATGGCACGCCGCTGTCAATTAAAAAGCTCAACCGTCCGAAAAAATTTCTGAACTCGACTTCGCGCAAAAGTTTTATCGACAGCTTGAACTTGTCGACGAAAAATTTTATCGGCTCGACGTTGTGAATGAGCGTTGCGATTCCGACGCCGATTAAAATCAGCACGAAAATTATCGGCAGCCAATGTTCAGCCAAAAATTTTCCGCCGCGCAAAAATATCAGCGTCAAGATTGGAAGGTCGCCGCCTTGTGACGCGAAAAAATTATCGAACACGGGCAAGGTCACGTTGATTAGCACGATTGCCGCCGCGAACGCCGCCAACAACACGAACACGGGATAATACATTGCGCCGCGAATTTTTTTCTCCGTCGAATAATTTCGTTCGAGTTGCTCTGCCAATTTTGCCGTCACGTCTTGAAGATTGCCGCTTGCCTCGCCGATTGTGACCGATTGAATTGTGTCGCCGCCGAAAATTATTTCCCAACGTTCGAGTGCCGCGCCGAATGATTGCCCTTCGCCGACCGCCGTGAAGAGTTCCGACAAAATTTTTTCCGACGGTTGATTTTTCGCCGCGTTCGACAAATTTTTCAGCGAGTCGTGCAACGTCATCACGCCGAGCATAACGCTAAGTTCGCGGAAGAAAACTGCTCTCCATTGTCCGCCGAGTTTGAGCTTGAGCAAAAAATTTTCCGCCGACTGCAAAAGATTCGGTGTGGCAGGTTCAAGTTTGACGACCGTCACGCCTTGATAATTCAACGCCGCAAAAGCTTCCGAATAATTTTCCGCCTCAAGCGTGCCGACTCGTTCGACTGCTTGCGAATCGTAGCCGCGATAATTAAATTTTTTCATAACCGACCGCCTTCAACGCCGCGTCCATGGTCTGCATGCCTTGTGCCCGTCCGCTTAACATCACGTTCGGAAGTTGTACGTATTTGCCTTGCCGAATCAGAGATTTTGACGCGGGATTTGCCAATAAAACTTCCGCCGCGCAACGTCGTCCGCTTGAAGTTTTGACGAGCTGTTGAGAAATTATCGCGCTGAATTCGTCGGCGAA
>CAMNPA010000103.1 GCA_946547205.1 uncultured Selenomonadales bacterium
GGGCCGACTTCGACTTCGCCGGACTCGTTTAGGCTGATGGTGCAGCGTTTGTATTCACTTTGGATACTTTTTAAAATGTTGTTGACTGACAGGCGCACGCCGGGATAAATCGTATCCGCGACTTTGATTCGTCCGTTTTTCATTTCAGAGAGCAGAGCTTCTATCTCAAGGATTCGCTTCTCGTCGCGTTTTATTTGGCCTGCCAGTGGAAACTGAGAGCGCGTTAATGCATTTATCGACTCCACTCGCTCGCGCGGCAATTTGTTAATGTCAATTTTACTTAGCGTGTTCAAAGTCCGGGTGATGTGCGTCAAGCGACGACGACTTTCTTTGTACGCCTTCTTCAAGTCCTGATATTCCTTCTGCAAATTAGGATCGACGCCTACACTGACCTTCGTGACGACATAAGCCTCATTGCCGATAACCTTCACATGAACAAATTCGCCCGCCACTGCATGTCCGCCGACTATCTGCCCGTGCTTTTGCTCCAGGATAAGCCGCTTGCCCGCCCTAAGCTGACTGTGCAACGCGATATCCGCAACATAAATATCATTGCCCGCCTCGATGAACGCATTTTCTACAAAAGCCGTCCGAACGTCGCGCTCGGCATAAATCTTAGCCTTATCAGCACCCGTCACGCCGCCCGATATATAAACATTGCGCCCCGTAACTTGAGCACCGGTCACGGAGCCTTTAATCTCGATGTCGCCCGTCGCTTTAACCTTAAAACCGTCGTCCACGTTCCCGCGTATACACAGCGCACCGTCAAACTCAATATCGCCCGTCGATACGCCCACGGAGCCCTTTATCTCAAGTCGCGGATCAATACTTATGCGATTGCCCTTGTCCACTATCTGACCATTGCACGTGGCTATCAAGCGATGTTCGCCCACAACACGCGTATTCTTGCCTTCAGGCATCGGACACGGTCGACCATTGGACGCCGCTACCACTTCGCCCAACACATTCTGCCCCGCCGTGCCTTTCGTCTGCGGTATACGAATCGCCAAAGTCTGATTTTCCTTCGCCAACACGAACAAATTCAAATCCTTATAGTCCACTTTGTCATATTCATCCACGACAGGCTTGCCACTCACGCCCAAATTGAATTTGCGGTCTATGTACGCGTTCTCGCCATTGACCGGCATTAAGCCTTCCGCCACAACAAACGGACTCAACGAACGTATCCCAACTTCTATCGCCTCAGCGTCGATGCCATAAACCACGCCCGCTTCCGCCAACGCTCTATGCACCATCTCGACCGTCGGCAACTTCGCACCTTCCCGCGTATCATATCTTATCGTCGCTCGCATTTTGTCCCGCGATAATTCTACGATAAGTCGTGCGTAGGATTCTTCTTCGACAGGTTTTGATTCGCCGTTTTCGATTGCCGTTAGCTCGTCCGCGCTGATTTCGACAGGCTCCGCGATTTTTTGCGGACGACCCGAAGCCTCGCGCATTGTTCGGCTCAAGATTCCAACGTCATAATCCATTACTTTGCATTCGCGCAGAATTTGCCGCATGTCACTCAGCTCAAACAGTCGCTCGCCGTCAACGTTCGGATATATCGTCAAATACACGCCGTCTTTTTTGAACTCAAATTTATAGCCGGCACTCGCTCCGCCCATTATCAGATTTTCGCTCATGCAACGTCCCCCTTTGTGTCAATTAGAACATTCCTAATTTTGAAGTAAGTCCTCTTTGATTTGTGACAAATAGCCGCGCATACGGAAAATCGCCTTCGTGTGCAGTTGAGAAATTCGCGCCTCCGTCAAATGCATTATCAAGCTGATTTCCTTGAGCGTCATCTCTTCGTAATAGTAAAGCGACACGACCGTCCGCTCTTTTTCGGGCAAACGATCTATCGCTTTGGCAAGTGTTTCTTTCAGCTCAAAAAGCTCCGTCGAGTTCGCAGGATTCGTGTCGACAGCTTCGGCAACGTCCGTTTTTAAATATTCTTCAAGCGGAATGACCGTCGCCGAGTTGCACTGATTGATTAACGTCTGCAAATCCTCAACGGAAATTTCCAGAGCCGCCGCCAATTCCTTATCAGTCGCAGAGCGTCCGAGTTCCGTTTCCAATCGGCAAACAGTTTGTTCGTAGCGGCGAATTTTTTGGCGCATGGAAACGGGTATCCAATCTTTTGAGCGCAGATAGTCAATCATTGCGCCGCGAATTCTCACGCCCGCATAAGTCTCAAATTTTATGTTGCGCGTGATGTCGAAACGGTCAATCGCGTCAAGTAAGCCGAAGAAACCGCTGCTCAAAAGGTCGTCCTTGTCCAAATGTTGCGGCAAACTCACTGCCAATCGCCCGCAGACAATCTTGACGAGCGGCAGATAATTTTCGGCGATCTCGTTTCTAATCTCCACGGATTTTGTCTCGCGGTACTTTAGCCACAACGCCGTCATATCTCTTGTTTTAGCGTCACTTTCCATAGTTCACCGCTCCGAAAAGAAATTTTATGAATTAGGTAAGGCGTCGTCGAAATTGACAGGTTGAAAATTGTCGGTTGAAGGCTCGTCGTCAATGCCGAGATATTCATCGCGATTGAAATTATCGGCTTCTTCAAGCGGCGCGTCGTCGATGAAATGTTCAAGTTTGCGTTTGGTGGTGAAGATTGCATATTCTTCGCAGCACATCAGCAGGCAGAAGGTCACCGCAGCAGTACATGCGAAGGCGTAAATAGCTCTGGACAGGACAGTCGCGCCTGATACAAAGTCGCTGGAAAGACCGCCTGCAGTCACGATGATAAACGACGCAGCACCGATCGCACTCGATACCAAAATCCGATTGAAGGGCAGAATATCACGCAGGTAATCGAAGAACATATGAGCAGCCCCTTAGATAGATTTTTCGCCACGGTCAATGGTTTTGATTTTGTAGGAGCCATTGGACAGATCGATAGAGACGGTGCGACCGTAATTGCCGCCTGTATCTTCGGCGACGACTCTGATACCGTTGCGCCTAAGGATTTGCTTACAGGATTCGGCATTGCGATTGCCAACCTTCATGATGTCGGTAGCGTTGGAGAAAGCGAACATTTGAGCCCCGCCTGCGATTTTGGCAACGAGACGAGCCTTGGACGCGCCCAATGCCACTACGTCGTTTATCATGAGCGGAATGCCGGTATCAGCGAATTTTGCGGGATTGTCGGAAGAACGCGCTTGAGTAGAATCGGGCAACATGATATGCAACAAGCCGCCGATTTTGCGTTGCGGATCGTAAAGAGAAATGCCGATACATGAACCTAAACCATAACTGATTAACGTTGAAGGGCTACGACCGACCTTGTAATCAGCCATGCCGACTTTGATAAGGTCTGCCATAATTATTCAACTCCTACAGCTTTTACGAGCGTACTTAGTGAGCCGGGATCGGGCACCAAGAAAAAGTGACCGTTGACGCTGTCATCTTCCGCCAAGAATTTTGTTTCGATAACAACCGCAAAATCGCCCATTTGACCGAGCATTGCCAAGACGACGTTCAAAATTGCGCCCGCCATATCAATTGCCAGGGACGGTATCGAAGGTATCATGGAAATATTCGTGAAGTGGAAAAAGGCGTTGAGATAAGAGCCGGTCAAGATGTTGCCGACTTCCTTGAGTGCTGAAATGTCCATATCGTCAAGCGTCTGCGTGGTGCCGTGCGGTCTGCCCATCAAATCATCGACGAGATAGAACGCGCTTTGTTTGGGCATAAGGAAAAGGATATTGCCGGGAGCTTTGCCGTAAACGCGCAGGAACACGCCGACGATTAGAGCGTCCGGGCCGCCGACAAGATCGGGAACTTCATCAATCGGAATGAGCGAGACTTTCGGGACGTTCATATCGATTTTCTTGTTAATGACTTGCGAAAGAGCAGTTGCGGAATTGCCCGCGCCGACGTTGCCGATTTCGCGCAGAGCGTCGAGCTGATTCGGTGTCAAATCAAATTCATCAATCATGTAAAGACCTCCTGTTTTAGCTGTTAGCGGTTAGCTGTTAGCTTTTAGCTTTTAGCTGTTAGCTGTTAGTCGTCAGAAAAATCCTAAAAGCTAAAAGCTAAAACCTAAAAGCTCAAAGCAAAAAGCTTAGTTGGCATTAACGATTTCTTCAAGATTTAGCATGGTGACAAGTCTGCCGTCGATGTTGCCGATACCGCTAAGGAATTTTTCCATTGCGCGATCGGATACGGTTTTTTTGGGATCAACGAGTTTGGAACGAATGGTAAGAACTTCGGTGACGGCATCGACGAGCATCCCGACTTGCAAATCGCCGACGATGACGGTAACGATACGAGCGGAATTGGAATAGGGCGTTTCTTCAATGCCGAGACGTTTTTTTAGATCGATGACGGGCATGACGGAGCCGCGCTGATTGATGACGCCTTTGATGAAAGAAGCGGCGAAAGGAACGCGCGTGATGTCGCTCATGCCGTTGATGTCTTGAACTTGGAAAATATTAACGCCGTATTCTTCGTCGCGCAATTTGAAAGCGACAATCTGCATGGCGGCAACTTGTTCGTCGTCGTCGAGCGGTAAGTTTTTATTGGCAATTTGGTCTTTAGCCATGTGTAATCCTCCTTAGTTTAATGAGGAAAAGTTTTTTAATTCCTAATTCCTAATTTCAAATTTCTAATTGAGCATGGTGGCAACGTCGAGAATGAGAGCAACTCTGCCGTCGCCGAGAACAGTGGCTCCCGAGAACATTTTAAGACCCATGAAAAGATTACCGAGAGTTTTGATGACGATTTCCTGTTGACCGATGAGCTTGTCGACGACGATACCGGCTTTGGCGTCGCCGGCGTGAACGACAACGATAAAGAGTTCCTTATTGTCGAAGACGTGCGGGACCATGAGAGTTTGCTCAATGCGAATGATAGGAATGATTTCGCCGCGCAGAACGATGACTTCATTGTTTTGGACGGTGCGAATGTCGCCGAGTTGGACGGAAAGAGTAGAATCGATTGAGGCGAGAGGAATGGCGTACATTTCATTTTGAACTTGAACGAGCATGGCTTGAATGATGGCGAGAGTGAGCGGGAGTTTGATTTTGAAAACGGAGCCTTCATTGACTCTGGTTTCAACGTCGACTTGGCCGGAAAGGGATTCGATTTTGGATTTGACAACGTCCATGCCGACGCCGCGCCCTGAAATATCGGAAATTTTTTCAGCAGTGGAAAAGCCTGGCAGGAAAACGATACGAACGGCATCAGCGTCTTCCATTTGGTCAACTTCCTCATGAGAGAAGAGGCCTTTTTCGACAGCTTTGCGACGGATAACATCGGGATCAATGCCTTTGCCGTCGTCGGTGACCATGATAACGACGTTGTTGCCTTCGTGCCTGGCGATAAGGCCGACTTCGCCGATGCGCGGTTTACCTTTAGCCTCACGTTCATCGGGCATTTCGATACCGTGGTCGAGGGAATTGCGAAGTAAATGCATGATAGGATCGCCGATTTCGTCAATGACGGTGCGGTCAAGTTCGGTGTCTTCGCCTTCGATGGTAAGGTTGATTTCCTTGTTGAGTTCTTTGGTGACGTCGCGAACCATGCGCGGGAAACGGTTAAAGACTTGGCTGACGGGGACCATGCGGACTTTCATGACGATATTTTGAAGGTCGG
>CAMNPA010000104.1 GCA_946547205.1 uncultured Selenomonadales bacterium
ACGCAAAAAAAATTCCGCATCAATTTCTGACGCGGCTTTTTTTATGGAAGTCGACAAATCATCTTTAGCGATTATTGGATTGCTGAAGGCGGCAACATTTCATCGAATAAGCGCGCGTTTTACGACCGGTTGACGTTGCAGACGACGACAGCTCTGAATAAACGTTGACGCAAAAAAAATTCCGCATCAATTTCTGACGCGGCTTTTTTTATGGAAGTCGACCTGTCATTGATTTCTGACGAAGTGCGGATATTTTTTCAGGAAGGCGGGCAACGTCGGCAAAGTTATTTCGCTCAAGTCGCAGGGCACGAACTCCGCACCGCTAAGCAAATATTTTCCGCCGGCCATCGCTTCTTCCAAAAATTTTTTGTCCAAATAGCGTTTGTCGACGGCAGAAACTTTTTTGAAGTCGGTACCGGAACGAGCCTTTTCCAAAAGTTTTTCGACACCGCCCATGCTTGAGAAGTGCCAGCCGCCGTTGACAATTCTCGGCAAAACCTCACGAACATCCCGAAATGCTTGCGGCGACTTCATGAACTTGAACTTGCCAATAACCGTGCCCGACCATGGAAGTTTGCGGCAAACCCAATCGAAATAGTAGCTGTGAAATTTTTGCTGACAAGCGACGGGACTCAAGTTCAAGAAATTATTTATCATCATGCCGCTGTGAAACGGCACCAATTTACCGGGCGTGAAAGGCGACGTGTCATAAAACGCAATGAAGTCAACAAAACCTTGCCCGCCGGTGAAACTGTCGCGAATCGTTTGAATTATCACAGGGTCGGGAAATTCGTCCACGTCGGAGATCATAATTAAATCGTCGGGCGCGGCGTCCGTCAGACCTTTGATGATATTGTTGCGCTGATTGTTTTCAATCGACCAATCGTCTGCGCCTTTGTATTCAACGACGGAAGTATCCATCACGTAATGAATTTTCGGCAGATATTTTTCAAAGTCGCGAAGGTGCTCATAAAAGTTGAAGGGCTTCGGAATGTTGGCATGAGTTTTGTCAGCTTCGACGATAACAAAAGAATCGACGACATCCCACAAACTTTCCAGCCGCAATTCCAAAAGCTCAAGCTCATTGAAAAACGTAAAGCAGTCGTAAATTTTCATCGGACCATCTCCAAATCATTTGTCCGGGAAAAATTCGTCGTGAATGCTGTTGACGGCTTCGGTGACCTGCGAGCCTTTGACGAGGCACGAAACGCTTATCTCGGACGTGCTGATAATGTCGATGTTGACATCTGCGCGGGCAAGTGCACCGAACATGCGAGCCGCAACGCCGGGACTTCCCAACATTCCTGCACCGACGATTGAAACTTTTGCCATATCTTCTTCGACAAGGACGGACGCCGCGTTAATTTTTTCGCTGGTCACTCCGATAACTTTTTTCGCTTCGGGCAAGTCGTTAAGATTAATCGTAAAGACAATGTCATTGATATTTCTGTTAAGGTTGCGAATGCTCTGGACAATCATATCAACATCGATATTTGCATCGGCGAGAGCTTTAAAGAGTGTGTGCGCAACGCCGGGATTGTTCGGGACGCCTAGCACGGAAATTTTAGCAACCTTCATGTCGTGGGCAACGCCGCGAATTTCAAAATCTTTTTCCTCCACCGTGTAATCCTCCCTGATAATTGTGCCCGTGTCTTTCGTGAAAGTCGAGCGGACGTGAATCGGAATGTTGAAGAACTGTCCCATTTCAACGGAACGCGGTTGCATGACACCTGCGCCGAGCCGAGCCATCTCCAACATTTCAAAATAAGTGATCTCTTTCATGCGACGAGCACCTTTGACAATGCGCGGGTCAGCGGAATAAACGCCGTCAACGTCCGTAAAAATTTCACATTCGTCAGCTTTGAGTGCGCCCGCCAATGCAACGGCAGAAGTGTCCGAGCCGCCGCGACCGAGTGTCACGGGATCGCCGAATTTGTCCGCGCCTTGAAAGCCTGCCACGACGACGATATTGCCGCGATTAAGTTCCTCGTGCACGCGTTTAGGTTTGATGCCGAGAATTCTGCCCTTCGTGTGGACTGAACTTGTACGCATTCCGACTTGTGCACCGGTCAAAGAAATTGCGGGCTGTCCCAATTTTTTGAACGCCATTGCAAGCAGCGCGATTGAAACTTGTTCGCCCGTCGTCAAGAGCATGTCGAGTTCGCGCAGGTATGTTGCCTTGTAAGGTTCCGTGTCGATGCCGCCCGCCAATGCAAGCAAATTGTCAGTCGTCTTGCCCATTGCCGAGACCACCACGACAATTTTATCGTCGGGCTTTTTTTCGGAAAGGATTCTTTGTGCCACCGCCAAAATTTTTTCTGTCGTCGCAACCGAAGAGCCGCCGAATTTTTTCACAACCAGAGCCATGCTTTAATCCTCCTTCGTACAGCTCAAGAAGTTTCATTTTAAAATCATTGTAGCAAAGACTTGCAGGTTAGTCAAAAAAATTTAGTGGTCAACGATTAGAGCAAGCTAACCGGCAACCACTAATCAAATCGCCAACCGTTATTTTCGTGCAGAGCCTCTGCCGGGTTTCTCGACGGTTTTTGCGGCAGGAGCGGCTTTGGCAACGGTGACGGGTGCCGGTGCAGGAGCCGGAGCAGGTGCGGGAATTGCCTCTTGAAGAATGTCGACGAGTGCAACTTTCACGACGCTCAACACGTCCGCAAGCACCGCGTTATACAGATCGCCGCCATCAACGACGCCGCGTCCGTTTTCCGTGACGAAAAATTTTTTCGGGTGTTCGCCCGCCTTAAATGCCGCATCAATTTTATTCGCAACCAGTTTCGCAAGCTGTTCTCTCTCCATCAAACGTTCACTCCCAAAATATTTTTCCGAAAATTTTCTACGTGCCGAAAAAAATTCCTGCCGCGTGAAAGTTTTTCTTGTGCCGACGAATTTTGCTGCTCGTTCGGTTTGTAATTTCTTTTGCGTTTAGGATTTACTTTTTCTTTGCTTGCCCAAAGAAAAAGTAACAAAAAGAAAGGGCACCTCGCAGGGGCGTTAGTCGTTCATTGTTTCAACGTTACAGCTCACCGAAACCGTAAGTGCCGGCAAACTTCGCGTCACGCTCAGTGGTGCCGGCGAGCCCGTCATCCGTGACGGGCTCTTTTGTTCGTCGTCAAACTGTCTTTCAGTGCTTGAGGTTTGCAAAAAAATTTAGCAGTGATAAAATTCGTCGAGAAAAATTTTTGGGAGGAATTGCCTTGAAACGAGAGATTAATCCTTTCGACTATGCAGGCGACATCATGAAAGCTTTGCCGCGTGGAATTTTGTTGACAAGTGAGGCTGAAGACTGCGTCAACGCGATGACAATCGGTTGGGGCACGATTGGAATTGAATGGGGCGTTCCGATTTTCGTCGCTTATGTTCGCACGAATCGTTTCACTTACGAGCTTATCGAACGCACCGGCGAATTCACAATCTGCGCGCCACACGGTGAACTTTCTCAGACGGCGGCTAAGGCTCTTGCACTGTGCGGCACAAAATCCGGTCGCGACATGGACAAAATTGCAAAGGCGGGACTTCATCTTGTCGAGCCGGAAATTGTTCGTCCGCCCGCAATTAAAGAATTTCCATTAACTTTGGAATGCCGCGTTGTGTTCAGCCAACTGCAACCGATTAAGGAAATCACCGGCAAGTTCAGCAAATTTTATGTGCCGAATACCGCACATTCCGAGCCGCACGTCGCTTATTACGGCGAGATTCTCAAGGCTTACATCGTCGAGGATTGAACTTTGCCTTGACAGCGGCAAGCGTCGTAACTAACTACAGACCGTCAAAAATATTTCGTCGTGCTTTAAAAAATTTTGTCCCGAAAGCGGCGAACACTCTGCTCCGCACGTTGCTTATTACGGCGAGATTCTCAAGGCTTACATCGTCGAGGATTGAACTTTGCCTTGACAGCGGCAAGCGTCGTAACTAAAATGTTTTGTAAATTCCAAAGGAGATGAACTCAATGGCTGAAATCAAATTCGTTGAGGCGAAGACGCTCAAACCTAAGCCAGACGTTTCCAAAATCGGATTCGGCACGCACTTCACGGATTATATGTTCGTCATGGACTACGACGCCGCAAACGGTTGGCACGACGCCCGCATTGTTCCGCACGAAAAAATTTTAGTCGATCCCGCAAATGCAACGCTCCATTACGGGCAAGCGATTTTCGAGGGCATGAAGGCTTATCGTCAAGGCAACAAGGCTGTCGTCTTCCGCGCGACCGATCATTTGCAACGGCTCAATCGTTCCGCGAAAATTCTTGACATCCCGGAAGTTCCGTTTGACGTGGCGCACGAAGGCTTGATGAAACTCATCGACATTGACAAAGATTGGATACCTTCCGAAAAAGGTCAGAGCTTGTACATTCGCCCGTTTATCTTCGCGACTGATGAAGTGCTCGGCGTCAGCGTCAGCAAAAAATATAAGTTCATGATTATCTTGTCGCCCGTCGCCGCTTATTATGCTCACGGATTCGCGCCCGTGAAAATTCTCGTTGAGGATAAATACGTTCGTGCAGTGCGCGGCGGACTCGGTGCGGCGAAAACTCCTGCAAATTACGCGGCGAGTCTTCACGCGGGACTTGTCGCTCATGAAATCGGCTTCGATCAAGTGCTTTGGCTTGACGGCGTCGAACGCAAATACATTGAAGAAGTCGGCTCAATGAATATTCTGTTCAAAATCAGCGGCGAAATTGTCAGCCCGTCGCCGAAAATTCAAACGTCGATTCTTGACGGCATCACGCGTCGCACTGTCAATCAAATTGCCAAGTCGTGGAATATTCCCGTCGTCGAACGCAGAATTTCAATCGACGAGATCATTGCCGCTCAAGAGGACGGACGTTTGGAAGAAGTTTTCGGCAGCGGTACTGCGGCGGTAATTTCGCCCGTCGGAGTTTTGCGCTACAAGGAAGTCGATTACGTTATCGGCAACGGAAAAATTGGTACCTTCGCGCAGAAAATGTACGACTTCATTGAAGGCTTGCACGTCGGCGAAGTTGAAGACACATTCGGCTTTATCGAAGTCGCCGGGCAATATTAAACCTGCGCGGCTGTGTCGTGAAAAATTTTCGGGTCGTCCAATGTGGATGACCTTTTTGTTTGCGCGAATGCTTAATCGGTTGTATAATGCAACGGAATTTTTATCTTCAATTTGGGGGGGAAGGATTTTGTTTTCAAAGCTTACAAAAGTCTACGGCGAAACGGCATTGATAAAATTAATCGCCGTGGGTCTGGTGATAGGAATTATGCTTGCGCTGTTCGTGCCAATGGTCGTGCCGGTCATCGCAGTTTTCGGCAAGCTGTTCGTCAACGCGTTGAAGGGCGTCGCGCCAATTTTGGTCTTCGTGCTCGTCATGAACGCAATGAGCCAACGTTCCGAATCCAATACGACAATGAAGCCGATAATTCAGCTCTACGTCATGGGAACATTTTTTGCGTCATTGGTGGCGGTCACGGCGTCATTTTTATTCCCGACGACGTTAAAGTTACAAATCGACGCTGACACGACAATTTCACCGCCGGGCGGAATAATTGAAGTTTTGCAGAACGTCATAATGAACGTCGTCGACAATCCGATTCACGCGCTCACGACGGC
>CAMNPA010000105.1 GCA_946547205.1 uncultured Selenomonadales bacterium
TTGCCGAGCCAAACGTCCGTGCCGTGCGAAAAGCCCGAAATTCTCACGAGGTCGCTAAAGCAATCGGGATGCGTGTCGTCAATCATTTGCCGCGTGAAACTCGTTCTGAATTCCGGCAAGCCGAACGTCCCGGATTTTGTGCCGAGTTGTTGCGGCGTCAAGTAGAGCGCGTCAGTCGAATTGAACAAACTAAGCGTCGGCTTATCGTCGAGCGGAATCGTTTTCGGATCGCGGTGCGTCAAATTTTCCAACATGCGAATCATCGTAGGATCAACGTGACCGAGAATATCGAGCTTAACGAGCCGTTCGCTTATCGAGTGATAATCAAAATGCGTCGTCGTCGTTGAAGCGTCCTTGTTATCGGCGGGATATTGAATCGGCGTGAAATAGTGGATGTCCATATCGCGCGGCACGACCATAATTCCCGCAGGATGTTGCCCGGAAGTTTTCTTGACGCCTTGACAGCCCGCCGCGATTTTGGCGATAAACGAGCCGTGTTTGTGTTGATGACGTTCCTCAAAATATTTTTTCACGAGCCCGAACGAAGTCTTCTCCGCAACCGTCGTGATTGTTCCCGCGCGATAAACGTTGTGCTTGCCGAAGAGAATTTCCGTGTATTTGTGCGCAACCGATTGATATTCGCCCGAAAAGTTCAAATCAATATCGGGCACCTTGTCGCCGTCGAAGCCTAAGAATACCGCGAACGGAATGTCGTGACCGTCTTTGATGAGCTGATGACCGCAGACAGGACAATTTTTTTTCGGCAAATCGTAGCCGCAACCGACTTCGCCCGCCGTGAAAAATTTGCTGTACTGACATTTCGGGCAACGATAATGCGGCGGCAAAGGATTGACTTCCGTTATGCCCGTGAGCGTCGCGACAAACGACGAGCCGACACTTCCGCGCGAGCCGACAAGATAACCGTCGTCGTTGGATTTTTTCACGAGCCGCCGAGCTATCATGTACAGTCCCGCGAATCCGTGACCGATTATCGGCTTGAGTTCCTGTTCAAGTCGAGCTTCGACAATCGCCGGCAAATTTTCTCCGTAAAGCCGGCGTGCCTTCGTGTAGGAAATTTCGCGAATCTCTTCTTCCGCGCCCAAAACCGTCGGCGAATAAGTTCCGTCGGGTATCGGCTTTAAAAATTCCACAGAGTCCGCGATTTTGTTTGGATTGGTAACGATTGCCTCGTAAGCCGTTTCCTTGTCCAGATAGTCAAATTCCGCAAACATTTCATCGGTCGTGCGAAGATACAGCGGCGGTTGATTCTCGGCGTCATCGTAACCTTTGCTTGCCATCAGAACTGCGCGGCAAATCGAATCGTCGGGATTGAGAAAATGAGCGTCGGTCGTGGCGACAAGCGGCTTGCCCAATTTTTTTGCGAGTGCGGCAACTTTTCGATTGATGTCGCGCAAATCGTCCTCGGTCGTGATGTTCGGGAATTCTTCGCTGTCGACGAGAAATTTATTGTTGCCAATCGGCTGAATCTCCAGATAATCATAGAACGCGGCAATTTCCTCAAGCTCCGAATCAGATTTTCCCGCGACGATTGCCCGAATCAATTCGCCTGCCTCGCACGCCGAACCGATAATCAAACCTTCGCGCAGGTCGCTCAAAATTTTTTTCGGAATGCGCGGACGATAATGCATGAAACGAATTTGACTGATCGAAACGAGTTTGTACAGGTTGCCGAGCCCGACTTTGTTTCGCGCCAAAATGATGACGTGGTTTGCAAATTTCTGCTTAACGTCGTCGCCGATAAGGTAGCCTTCCATGCCGTAAATGACTTTGATTTTTTTTCCGGCCTTCGCGAGTTTTGAAACGGTGTTGGCGGCGTTCGGGAAGGCTTGAATAACTCCGTGGTCGGTTATCGCGACGGCAGACCAATTCCAATCGGCGGCAGTCTGAATCAATTTTTCGACGGGAATAACGGCGTCCATCGCGCTCATTTTCGTATGAACGTGCAATTCAACGCGTTTAACTTCGGCGGTGTCTTGACGCGCAGAAATTTTTTCGACGGGCTCAATCGCGTTGACGAACAGGACAGTTTCCTTTGCGTAGTCGTCGTGTTGAGCTTTTGCAGAAATTTTTACGAGAGCACCGGGCTTTAACATGTCGGCAAAAGTTTGCGCGTCGGATTTTTTGTTGCCCTTGAAAAATTTTTTGCAGGCAATGCCGTCGGTGTCGTCGGTCACGCAAAACGTAACGATAACAGAGCCGGTCTTGGTCTCGCGCATGTTGACGCCGTTCATGTCTCCGCTGCCGATTTCGCCGATGATGACGACTTCGCCGCTGTCGTCTGTGATGTTGCTGATTTTCGTGACGGTGCCGGAAATTTTTTCCTTAGCCGCCGAACGTTGAGCATTTTCCGCCGAATAGGAACGCTGACTTCTGAATTCGTTTTTGGGCGCAGATTTTTTTTCGGCGACAGGTTCCGTGCCAATCGTCTGCTCCGATTTAATCTCGACTTCGACTTTGTAACGTTGCTGCAAAAATTCTGCGGCGGTGTGAAAAATTTTCTCGTCGCACTTTTCCGTTGAACACAATCTTATCTGCCAAAGATTGGCTTCCGGCGTGACGACGACTTCTTTCAATGCGCAACGGCTGATTTGACTTGAAGTCTCCGTTCCAAGTCCGTCGAACAATCGGAAAAAATTTTTCTCGTCGCTGATTTCAAGTTTGTATCTGTCCACGGCATCATCTCCAAAGCAATTAGAAATACGAAATGCGCAATGCGCAATGAATTTGAACATCACGCATCACGCATTGAAACGTTCGACAAAAATTTTAAACGTAAGAGGCAATAACCAGGTTGTAAAGATTCATTTTGATTGCCTCGGCATATATGGCGCATAATTCTTTCGGGTAGTGCTTTCTGTAGTGAACAAAATAAAGATTCATTTCGCCTTGCGACGGCAGATAACTCCAACGAAGAATCAGCGTCAAAAAAACGTTCTCAATATTTTGAGCGGTATGCTCGTTAATTTGGAACGCCGCAATGTTAGGATATTGAAATTTGGAATTCACATCGCCGGAAACCAAATTCAAAAATTTATTTGCCGTCACCGCGCTGAATAAAACGGTTGTGGCATTTCCGTTTGGATTCGTTCCGTATTGATTCAATGCCACGTCGTGCAAAACGACAATCGCGCCGTCTTTCAGATATGGCAACATGGCGATAAAATCCAAAACTTCACCGGGCAGAGAGTGGACAGTGTCGAGAATCACAAAGTCAATGTCGCCGCCGATGTTGTCAATGACTTGCGGAAGATATTTGCCGAGATGGAATTCGTGCGTGCCGCGCAGATTGCCGAAAACTTTTTCTTTGGCTAACGTTGCCATAAATCCCGACGGCTTTGTTTTGTCGCGGTAAAATTTTTCTGCCACATCGACGGAATGCATTTCGTAGGGCTCGCCGATGTCTTCAAGAGCTTGTAAGATTATCGCAGTGGTTGCTCCGCCCGCCACGCCGACTTCGAGAATTTTTTTCGGGCGAAATTGTTTTATCGCGCCACAAAGAAACGCCGATTCAAATTCGCTCATTTCGGGTTCGCGGTAGCCGTCTTTGCTGACAAAACTCGGCAGTTTCGGCAAAATTTTTCGACGCGGTTCAAAGTCCAACGGCATTGCATTTAACCGAATCATACGGCAGAAATCTCCTCCTGTGTTAAAGATTGCAAACCTTTGCCTTTTAGAATGGCTTCAGCTTTTTTGGTGTCGTTGACGCGGAAAATCATGTAAGCGCGAGTTTTGCCGGCGAAAGCGTACATGTTCAAGGTCGCGAACAATTTTTTATGCCGTCTTAGGTTCTAATTTTATCTGAACAGCGTTTAATTTTTGTCCATATGAATAAATCGCCTCGCCGTTTTTCGCCCACGAAGTCCAGTTGCCGTCGAAAGTGTGCACGCGATAGAGAACGTCGAATTCCTTTGCACCCGCTTCGTCAAGCCGAATTTTTATGCCGAAAATCGATTTTGACTTGCCGGTAGTGCCCGCCATTTCACCGTTCGCGACTTCCGGCGACCAACCTTCTTTGTCGTTGTAATACACCGAGTAATAGACTTTGTGCGCCGGAAAATTGATTTTAATTGCTTGAATGTCGCGCTGTTGATCGAGTGCATTGCTGATTCGATTTTCGCTAATCCATTTCTTGCTCCAGCCGTCCTTGCCAACATGTGTCTGATAAGTGAGGACGTCTGCCGGAGCCGCTTCGTTTTTCGCCGGAGCATCATCCTTTTTCTTCAGAGCGATGTTGTTGCGATTCATCTTGACTGTCTCGTCGAAAATCTCAATCAGCTCCGCAGGATAATGTTTCGTGTAGAATTCGCGATAAATGTTTATCTCGTCGTCTTTAGGCAGATAGTGCCACGTGAGCATGAAAGCCATGAAAACGTTATCGATATGCGCCCGCGTCGATTCGTCCACTCTGAACGCACCGATGTTCGGATAGCGGTTTGGACGACTTTTGTCTTCGTGCGTAAAGTTCAAGAATTTTTCGGGAGCCGTCACCGCACTAAGCAGCAGTCCTGTTGCATGAGCGTCGGGCGTGTGAATCGGATTGTTTCTTTGATTCAATGCCACGTCATGCAAAACGACAATCGCGCCGTCTTTGAGATATGGCAACATTACCGGGAAGTCGAGCAATTCGCCCGGCGTGTAATGAACAGTGTCGAGAATCACAAAGTCAATGTCGCCGCCGATTTCGTCAATGACTTGCGGCAGGTATTTGCCCAGATGAAATTCATGCGTGCCGCGTAAAGTAGACTGGGGGGGGGTTATTAATAAATTGTTTTCTTTTGCCAAGGTCGCTAAATATCCTGTATCGTGCCCGGCAACTTTCGTCGCCAAATCGCAAGAATGCATTTCGTAAGGTTCGCCGAGGTCTTCGAGGAGTTGCAAGATAATCGCTGTAGTGCCGCCTTTAGCCACGCCGACTTCCAAAATTTTTTTCGGACGACAAGTTTGCAATGCTCCGCACAAAAACGCCGACTCGGAAGGTTCCATCCAAGGATGGCTTTTTTCTTTCCCTTCAAAATGGGACTTGAACTTCTCATTGATTTTTTTGCGCGGCTCTTCGTTATTAGGGAACTCGTTAAATTTAATCATACGGCGGAAATTTCCTCCTGTGTTAAAGATTGCAAGCCTTTGCTCTTGAGAAGGGCTTCAGCTTTTTTGGTGTCGTTGACGCGGAAAATCATGTAAGCGCGAGTTTTGCCGGCGAAAGCGTACATGTATTCGATGTTGACGTTTGCCGCGCTGAAATGTTGCAGGAGTTTGTTAAGGTCGCCCGCCTCGTCAGCAATGGCATAAGCCAAAACAGGCGTCAAGGTCGCGACAAAATTATTTTCCTTGAGAACGGTCGTCGCCTCGAAAACGTCATTAACCAACATGCGCACAATGCCGAATTCGCTGGTCTCTGCCAAGCTCAACGCGCGAATGTTAATCTTGTTCGCCGCAAGGACTTCGGTCAATTTGTTCAACGTGCCGGGTTTATTCTCAAGGAAAACGGAAACTTGATTGACGCTCAT
>CAMNPA010000106.1 GCA_946547205.1 uncultured Selenomonadales bacterium
GAATAATCATTGCCGGGCTCGTCGAAATTGTCCAATTCAAAATCAAATCGATAAGACTCGGCGAGAAACTGCAGCCGATTAAAATTCCCAACTTACAACAAACGAACATCGACAAGCCCATTAAAATTGCGTGGACAAGATAAAGCATCGGCGCAAGGAACATGAACGAAAATTCAATCGGCTCGGTGATGCCCGTCAAAAATGATGCCAACGCCATTGACGCCAAAGCTCCCGCGACTTTCGGACGATTTGACGGTTTTGCATTACGATACATCGCGAAGGCCGCCGCCGGCAGTCCGAACATGAAAATCGGGAAGCCGCCCGTCATGAAAATTCCCGCAGTCGGATCGCCCGCAAAAAATCTCGTCAAGTCTCCGCGTACAATTTCGCCGGTCACGGGATTTGTGAATTCGCCGAAGACAAAGTAAACCAGATTGTTCAGAATGTGATGAAGTCCGAACGGTATCAGCAAGCGATTCAAAATGCCGTAGAGAAATGTTCCGACGCCGCCCGAACTTATAATCACGTCGCCGACCGAGTTAATCACGTTTTGAATCGGCAGCCATATGACGGAGAAAATCAACGCGAGGATAATTGCCGCGCAGGAAGTCACAATCGCCACGAAACGCCGTCCGCTGAAGAATCCCAGGAATTCGGGCAGTTGGATTTTGTAAAAGCGATTGTACAGGAAACCTGCAATAATTCCGCTGACAATTCCGGCAAGAACTCCCATATTAATTTCGGCGTCAATGCTTTTGAGCAGAGCAGTAAAAATCGCGTAGCAAATGTATCCTGCCAAGCCCGCCGCGCCGTTGTTGTTTGTGTCCTTTGTCAAGCCGAACGCGATACCGATTGCAAAAATTATCGGGAGCGTGTCGAAGATTGTTTGACCTGCCAGCATGATGAGCGGAATGTTGAGCACGTCGCTTGAGCCGAAACGCAAGAGAATCGCCGCCGCAGGTAAGACCGCTACGGGCAACATCAACGCCTTGCCAATGCTCTGAAGTTTGTCGAAGGATTGCATTTAAAAAACCTCTTGCATAAAAAATCAGCGGCAGATAAAAATTCCGCCGAGCAACTTCATCGCCCTAAAAATTATCGGCAAATAAAAATTCCGCCGAGTATCAGAATCAACGCAGGTATAACCGTCAACGACAGCTCTTCGCCCGCAATGAACGTTGAAATGAAAATCGCCAATATCGGCACGAGATACGCAAGATTCGCCGTCCGCGCAGTGTTAGTTGTCGTTTCCAATGCCAATGCCCACGTCAAGTAAGCAACCGCGTTAATCATCACGCCCAGCCATAAAAGTCCGACGATTTGTCGCAAATTCGGCAGTGTCCATTGCTCAAGAAAATATCCCGCGATAAATGCGCAAGCCGTCGTTGTCGCCCAGATAATCATCATCGCGAGCTTTTGATTCAGTCGACGCCGCTTGTTGAGCACGGAAAATAATCCGTAGCACGCCGCCGCAATTACGCAACTAAATGCGCCGAGAATTTTTTCCGACGAGAAATTTTCAATGCCGCCTGCCATCACGACGATAACTCCTGCAAACGACATTCCGACCGCAAAAAGTTTTCGCCGCGTCAATTTTTCGCCGAGTATCGGGCATGAAAACAAAACTATCATCAGCGGCCACAAGTAATTGAGTATGCAAGCCTCTTGCGAAGTCATTCGCGCCAGCCCGTAATAAAAGAACGCCGAATACAAAAAAAGTCCGAGGAAGCCCAAACTTGCCGCCGTGAAAATTTCTTCCGCCGATAATTTTTTCAACGCGCCGTCACGACGATTGACCGCCAATAAAAATAAAAATGCGAACAGTGCGCTCAATGCCAACGTCTCGAAATTCGGCAGGGCGTTCAACAAATCTTTTGCAAGCGCGGGCATCGCTCCCCACAAAATTATCGTGACTGCCGCATAAAAATTGCTGCTCATGGCAACGCGGCGAAATTGTCGACGGGCCAGAAAATCAGCGCGGCTTTACCTTTGACCAATTCAAGCGGAACAAATCCAACGTCGGGAAAACGCGAGTCCAAAGAATTGCGACGATTATCACCGCAGACAAAGAGCGTGCCTTCGGGAACAGTTTGCTTGGGATATTCGGTGCGAGTTTTTTCGGCGATATAATCTTCGTTTACAAGCGCGTCGTTCACAAAAACATGACCGTCTTTAATTTCAATCGTGTCGCCGCCGACGGCAATAACTCTCTTAATAAAATCGCGGCTGTGGTCGCGCGGATAGCGGAAGATGATGACTTCGCCTTTGAGCGGATCGCGCCAATGATAAATGAATTTGTTGACGACGAGCCGTTCACCGTCCTGCAAAGTCGGCTGCATACTCGGTCCGTCGACGACGTAAAGTTCCACGATAAACCAACGAATAAAAAGCGCGACGACGATTGCCGACACCATCGATATTATCCAACTTTTTGCTTCTTGACTGATTATTGAGCTCATATAAAATCTCCTCGTGTCCTTGCTGTTGATAACTGTTTGAAAAATTATTCTGCCCGCGCCGCCAATTTCCTGCCGATTCGCGTTCAAGTTTGCGGCGAAGTCGTTCCTGTGTTATCATTGCGGAAAAATTTTGGAGGACTTTCATGGCGTGGAGTTATGAAGACGATTTGCGGGCGAAGATTGCCGCTGAAAAAATTTTCGTTCGACGTGACGGACGGCAACAGATACGATTGACGGACAACGCTGCATAAAGTGACGCGTCTTTTTTATTGCAAAAAATTTTTCGCTGTGCTATCGTCAAAGCCGTTTGACCGGAGGCATTGAGATGATTTCGATTCGTGACGTGAGCTATACTTACATGACGGGCACGCCGTTTGAAAAGGTTGCGCTGAAAAAAATTTCGTTCGACGTGGCGGACGGCGAAGTTTTGGCGATTGCGGGACACACCGGCTCCGGCAAATCGACGCTGATTCAACTTGTCGCGGGCTTGATTGATTTGACGAGCGGCACGATTGAAATTGACGGCTTGAACGTCACGGACAAAAAAATTCGGCGGCTTATCGGCATCGTCTTTCAATATCCCGAACATCAGCTTTTCGAGGAAACTGTTGAACGTGACATTGCCTTTGCACCGAAAAATTTTGGATTGAGCGACGCGGAAATTTCTGCGCGGGTTGATGAGGCAATGCGGCAAGTCGATTTGGATATGAGCTTGAAAAAAGTTTCGCCGTTTGAACTTTCGGGCGGAGAGCGTCGACGCGTGGCAATCGCGGGCATTCTTGCACTCAAGCCGAAATATTTAATCCTTGACGAACCGACGGCGGGACTTGATCCGCTTGCCAAAGAAAAGCTCCTGCGTGAAATTTTCGGCGACATCAAAAAATCGGGCGTCACAATAATTTTGGTCTCGCACAACATGGAAGACATCGCACGCTTTGCAAATCGCGCCGTCGTCTTGTCGCAAGGTGAAATTTTATTCATCGGCACGCCGCGTGAACTTTTCAGCCGCGAAGAAATTTTAGTCCGCGCAGGTTTGGAGCCGCCGCCTGTCATGAAACTTTTGCGCACGCTCAACATCAATTCAACGGCATTGACAATCGACGAGGCAGAAAAAATCATCGTCAAGGAGGCAAAAGCTTGGACACAGTAAGATTCACGGCGACAAAAATTTTATTCGACGTGACGATTAATGGAGCTTATTCAAACGTCGCACTGGCTCAAATGTTGCGTGAAAAGAAATTCGCCGACCTCGACAGAAAATTTTGCACGGAGCTTGTTTACGGCGCAGTCAAAGCCGGTGAGTCGCTCGACTGGAAAATTTCGCGCTACTTGAATCGTCCGCTAAGCAAAGTCGACGAAAAAATTTTGGCGGTCTTGCGAATCGGCATGTATCAAATTTTTTTCCTTGACCGCGTGCCAAATTCGGCGGCAGTGAATGAATCGGTGGAGCTGTCGAAAAAATTTTGCTCAATCGGCGCGTCAAAGTTCGTCAACGCCGTCTTGCGTTCGGCAGTGAGAGATCCGCACAAATCGGACTTTCCGACGGGCGACGACATAAAATCGTTGGCACTGCGGACATTTCATCCGGCGTGGCTCGTGAAATTGTTCGCGGAAGAATTCGGGCTTGACGCTGCGAAAAAAATTCTGGCTTTCGACAACACCGACCCGCCGTTATGTTTACGCGTGAATTTTTTGCGGACGACTCGTGAAAATGTTTTGGACGCTCTGAAAACTTTCGGCTTGCAAGCTGAACCGTCGACGTTCGCGCCCGAAGGAATCATTTGCCGCAAACACAGTGCGCTCGACGAATTCCAAACACTTCGCGCCGGTCTCTGTCAAGTGCAAGATGAAAGTTCAATGACCGTTGCAAGAACTCTTGACCCTAAGCCCGGCGAATTCGTCATCGACTGCTGCGCGGCTCCCGGCGGAAAATCGACGCACCTTGCCGAACTGATGCAAAATCGCGGACGAATCATCGCGGCGGACATTTACAAGCGCAAAATTCATCACATCAGCCAAAATGCAGAGCGGCTCGGCATTTCAATCATTGAACCGTTGTTGATTGATGCGCGTAAACTCGGCGACAAATTTCCCGCGCAAGCCGACAAAGTTTTGGTTGATGCGCCGTGTTCGGGCTTGGGCGTTTTGAGACGTAAAGCCGATTTGCGTTGGAAAAAAAATTTTGACGACTTGAACGCGTTGCCGACGTTGCAGACGGAAATTTTGTCGAGTGCGGCGAAAACTCTCAAGCCCGGCGGAATTTTGGTTTACAGCACGTGCACAATCATTCGGCGCGAAAATGAATCGGTCGTTGAAAATTTTTTGGCGTCGCACGAAAATTTCCGGCTCGTCGAAATGAAAACGCTCTTGCCGCACGTCACCGGCACCGACGGTTTTTTTTCAGCCAAACTCATTCGCGCAAATTAATTTACAGCACGTGCACAATCATTCGGCGCGAAAATGAATCGGTCGTTGAAAATTTTTTGGCGTCGCACGAAAATTTTCGGCTCGTGGAAATGAAAACGCTCCTGCCGCACATCACCGACACCGACGGATTTTTTTCGGCAAAACTCATTCGCGCAAATTAAAATCCCATCGAAAATTTCGACGGGATAATTTTTTTGTCGTGATGAATTTATTTGACGAGCTTAGAGCCGCTGATTTTGTAAGACGTGCCATTGACCTTGAAACTCGTTGCCGTGAAATCTTTTAACGTGATGGCGTTGGAAGTGTTGCCGACTTTGAAATAAACTTCGTTCTTCGAGCTGTCGTAAGTGCCGCTGAAAGTTCCCGTGATTTTCAGCAGGTCGTTGTTCTCAAAGCCGTAGATAACATCTTTGCCGTCGCCGCTGGAATAAATGAACGTGTCCTTGCCTGCGTCGCCGTAAAGCAAATCGTTTCCTTTGCCGCCCCAAAGACTGTCATCACCTGCACCGCCGCTCAACGTGTCGTCGCCGTCTTGTCCGTAAAGCTTATCTTTGCCCGCATCACCGACCAGCGAATCATTGCCTTTGCCGCC
>CAMNPA010000107.1 GCA_946547205.1 uncultured Selenomonadales bacterium
TCCTCGTCCCTAAATTTCGCGTGCAACTTTACTTTAAACTTTCTTTGTGTATAATATCGAAGAAATTATCTAAAGGAGCGCGGTGCCCTTCATGGATACTGCAGACAACACAAAATTAAAACCATATCTCTCGCCGCTGAACGTTTGGGCATTGTCATTCGGTTGCGCAGTAGGTTGGGGCGCATTCGTCATGCCCGGTACAACCTTCTTGCCGATTGCGGGACCTGTCGGCACGGCGATTGGCATGTTTATCGGCGGCATCATCATGCTGATTATCGGCTACAACTATCATTTCATGATGAACAAATATCCCGACGCCGGCGGCACTTATTCTTACGCGAAGAAAGTTCTGGGCTACGACCACGGCTTCCTAAGCTCGTGGTTTTTGATTCTCGTTTACATAGCTATCACTTGGGCGAACGCGACTGCCTTGCCGATTATCTTCCGCAGATTTTTGGGCGACGCGTTTCAATTCGGCTTCCACTATCAAGTTGCGGGCTTCGACGTTTATTTTGGCGAAACGCTCTTAAGTCTCGGTGCACTGTGGATTTTCGGCGCGATATGCATGCGCGGCGGAAAATTGGCGGCTTGGGTTCAAACTGTCGCGGCGGTGATTTTATTCGGCGGCGTGCTGATTTGTACGGCGGTCATTTTCACGAGCGGCGCAAGTCTCTCCGATTTAATGCCGGCTTATCATTCCGAAAACACGAATTCATTCGCGGCGATATTCGGAATTGTCGTGTTGGCTCCGTGGGCATTCGTCGGCTTTGAATCAATTTCGCAGTCGGCAGAAGGTTTCACATTCTCCGTGAAAAAAACGTTCGCAATTTTGTTATGCGCGGTCGTGGCGTCGGCACTCGTCTACACATTTTTATCACTCATTGCGATTTCAACGTTGCCGCTCGATTGCGCGGATTGGACTGATTACGTTGACAACCTCGACAACTACAACGGACTTGCGAATTTGCCGACAGCTTACGCGGTGAATTTTTTCATGGGCAAGAGCGGCTTAATCCTCTTGGCAGTGACGATTATGGGCGGAGTTATCACGGGACTTGTCGGAAATTACATCGCCGCGAGCCGTTTGATTTACTCTTTGACGCGCGACGATTTACTGCCCGCATGGTTCGGCAAGCTCAACGACAATCGCACGCCTCGAAACGCTATCTTGTTCATCATGCTGCTAAGTCTGCCGATACCGTTCCTCGGACGCACTGCCATCGCGTGGATTATCGACGTGAACACAATCGGCGCGACAATCGACTACATGTATACTTCAATCGTTACGATAATCACTGCGCGGCAAATGGGCAAAAGTTTTCCGCGAATCACGGGCGCGATTGGCTTCATCGTCTCGGCAATTTTCTTCCTGTATTTCATGGTGCCCAACGTCTGGACTGTCAGCGCGATGTCGACGGAAAGTTATCTGATTCTGATTCTGTGGAGCATACTCGGCTTCGTCTTCTTCCGCTACATTTTTCAGCGCGACAAGGAACGGCGTTTCGGTCAATCGACAATCTCTTGGATAGCTCTGCTGTTTTTGATTTTCTTTACGTCAATGCTCTGGGTGCGCGAGGCAACAAGTGATTCCGCGAAAATTGTCTTGAACAACTTGAGCGAATACTACATCGAAGAATTCAGAGAACACGGCATTCCGCCGACCGAAATTGAAAAGGCTGATTCGGAGTTTTATCTCGAAAGCCAAATGAAAATCGTCAGCGAATCGCTCAACAATCACAACTTCCTGCAAATGATTCTAATCGCCGTCTCGCTGTTTATCATGTTCAACATTTACAACATGATGATGAAACGCGAAAAACATATGGAGCAAGAAAAATTTCAAGCGGAACGTTCCAATAAGGCGAAGTCAACTTTCTTGTCGAACATGAGCCACGACATCCGCACGCCAATGAACGCGATTATCGGCTACACGAATCTAATCAAAAAAGAACGCGGACTGCCGCCGAGGACTCGCGATTATCTTGACAAGATTGAGGCGTCGAACAATCACTTGCTCACGCTGATAAATGACATTCTCGACATGAGCCGAATCGAATCGGGCAAAATGGAACTCGATCCGCAGAAGTCAAACCTTGTCAAGGCGATAAACGACGTTCGCGACCTTTTCGCCACTCAAATGGAAAATAAGGGCTTGAAATTCGCGGTGAACATCGAACACGTCATGAATAAGATTGTCGTGTGTGATGTTCCGCGCTTGAATCGCGTCCTGTTGAATTTGATTAGCAATGCGTTCAAGTTCACGCCCGAAGGCGGCTCCGTGACCGTCACGCTCCGTCAAGTCGGCGGCAATGATAAAGTCGGCAATTACGAGTTGCGCGTGAAAGATACCGGCATGGGTATGACGCCCGAATTCGCCCAAAAAGTTTTCGCTGCTTACGAACGCGACCGCACAGTCAGCAACATTGAAGGCACAGGCTTAGGCATGTCAATCACGAAAAGCATTGTTGAGCTTATGGGCGGGACGATTGACGTACAAACCGAACTCGGCAAGGGCACTGAATTTATCGTTCGCGTTGATTTTCCGATTGTCGACGAGCCGGAAGAGATTGAAGTTGAACAATCGACCGATGCCGCGCAGGAAATTGACTTCAGCAAAATTAAGTTGCTGTTGGTTGAAGACAACGAGGTTAATCGCGAAATTGCGTCGCTGATTTTAACGGAATTCGGTTTCGGACTTGACACGGCGGAGAACGGTCAAATTGCCGTCAAGAAAGTTACGGAGTCAAAGCCCGGCGATTATGACGCGGTGTTGATGGATATTCAAATGCCGATAATGAACGGTTACGAGGCAACAAAAGCAATTCGCGCCTTGCCGAATCCAAAGCTTGCACACATTCCGATAATCGCAATGACAGCCAACGCTTTCAGCGAGGACGTTCAAGCAGCCAAAGACGCGGGCATGAACAGCCACATTGCCAAGCCGCTCGACATTCAAAAGATGATTGAAACGTTGACGGAGGTCTTGAAATAATGTACACGTTACAAAAAAATTTCGCGATGATATTTTTGTTAAGCGTTGCAATTTTATTCACGGGTTGCGTCGAAAACGATTACAAACATTTGACGCACGAAGACGCTCAACGAATCATGAAGGCGAATCCCGACGCGATTATCCTTGACGTTCGCACGCAAGACGAATACGAAAAGAAACATATTCCGAACGCGGTGCTCGTGCCGATTGAAAATTTGCGCGACGGAGATTTTTCCAAGCTGCCCGATAAAGACGCGACGATTTTAATTTATTGTTGGACGGGACGACGTGCGGAGGACGCGGCGATTATTCTCGTCGAACACGGCTACAAAAATGTTTACGAATTCGGCGGGCTGGTCGATTGGACAGGCTCGGTTTCGGGCACGGATTTAAAGTGATGCTTGATTTTTTTCAACGCGCCGATTATAATTTCTGTCAGCAAAAAAAATCGTCCTGCGTTTAACAGGACGGTGCTTGTCGGGCGGTCAGCTCCACATGAAATATCTGGTGTTGCGTAAAGAATTTTAGCCGCTGTTAGCTTTTGCGGAGCTTAGGCGGCTGTTCCGCTCATTGCGAGGAGTATTGTCCCCGTCATAGCGATTGTTCTGATTATAAACCAGACCACACGCTTCATAAGCATTGCCCCCTTTCCGGGAGCTGTCTAGACCGCCTTTGCCGCATTTGGCAACAAGCACGAGCGAATTATAAAACACAAGCCGAAAATTTTCAAGCCGACGCCTTCCACGGTTGCGGCTTATTTTTCTGCAAACTGTGCGCTTTACTTTATCGGCGGTTGCGAATATAATTTGCCCGCGTAAAATTTTTTGTTTCTATGAGGTGTTTAATTTGAAGAATCATACAAAGTACAGCAAAGGCTACTTCATGCCGCCCGAAATAATTTTGGATTGGGCGCGCAAAGAATATCCGACGAAAGCTCCTGTGTGGTGCAGTGTCGACCTTCGCGACGGCAACCAGTCGCTGATAATCCCGATGAGTCTCGACGAGAAGATTGAGTTTTATAAAACGCTCGTCAAAGTCGGTTTCAAAGAAATTGAAGTTGGTTTTCCTGCCGCAAGCGATACCGAATACGCGTTGCTCCGTCGACTGATTGAAGACAATCTTATTCCCGACGACGTGACCGTTCAAGTTTTGACGCAGGCTCGCGAACACATCATAAAGAAAACTTTTGAAGCTCTCGAAGGCGCGAAAAATGCAATCGTTCACGTTTACAACTCAACAAGCGTTGCGCAACGTGAGCAAGTCTTCCGCATGTCAAAGGACGAGATTAAAAAAATTGCCACCGACGGCGCGAAGTTGTTGCTTGAATTGACGGAAAAGGCGGGCGCGAATTATCGCTTTGAATATTCGCCGGAAAGTTTCACCGGCACCGAGCCCGAATACGCCCTTGAAGTTTGCAACGCCGTTTTGGACGTTTGGGAACCCGTCATTGACCGCCGTCCGATTATAAATATTCCCGTCACCGTCGAAATGAGTTTGCCGCATGTTTATGCCGCGCAGGTTGCTTACATCAACAAATATCTCAAGTTCCGCGACAAAGTTGTTTTGAGCTTGCATCCGCACAACGACAGAGGCTGCGGCGTCGCTGATTGTGAACTTGGACTTTTGGCGGGCGCGGACAGAATCGAAGGAACTCTTTTCGGCAACGGCGAACGCACCGGCAACGTTGACATCGTCACGTTGGCAATGAACATGTTTGCACTCGGCGTTGATCCCGAATTGGACTTCAGCAACATGCCCGAACTCGTCGAAATGTATGAGCGCGTCACTCGAATGCACGTTCACGACCGTCAACCTTACGCGGGAGCTTTGGTCTTTACGGCGTTCAGCGGCTCTCATCAAGACGCAATCGCCAAGGGAATGCATTGGCGCGACGAAAAAAATCCCGACCGTTGGACTGTTCCTTATCTGCCAATCGATCCGCACGACGTCGGCAGAACTTACGACAGCGACGTTATCAGAATCAACAGTCAGAGCGGCAAAGGCGGCGTCGGTTTCATCATGGAGCAAAATTACGGAATCGAAATGCCAAAGAAAATGCGCGAGGACTTCGGCTATTGCGTCAAGGCTGTTTCCGATAAAAAGCACAAGGAACTTTTGCCCGACGAGATTTATCAAATTTTCTGCGACCAATATGTCAACGTCGACAAGCCGTATAAATTGATTGAGTTTCATCTTCGCAAGGAGCCCGGCGGTGCACGTGTCGGCAGTGTCGATTTGGAAATCAACGGCGAACGCGTAACTTACTCTGCACGCGGCAACGGTCGTCTCGACGCTGTATCGAACGCTCTGCAAAAAAATTTGGGCATCAGCTACACGAATTTAACTTACAACGAACACGCTCTCGAAATCGGTCAATCTGCGCGGGCAATCGCTTACATTTCAATCACGGGCGCGGACGGCAAAGTTTTTTGGGGCGCGGGCATGGACACCGACATTATCACCGCCTCGATTCAAGCTTTAATCA
>CAMNPA010000108.1 GCA_946547205.1 uncultured Selenomonadales bacterium
GCTCCGGTGAACATTTTCGTTTACGACGACGGCGAACGGCTTGCCCTGTTGCCGAGCATCAAGCGCAATATCGGTGCCGTTGCGGGTCTTGAAAAATACGACGGCTGTTACGATTTGAAGACGCCGCACGAATATTCAAGCGTGTTGGCGTCCGACAATTCCGAGCAACTTTGCGCGAAATTTTTTGACGGCTTGGCGGCGCATTGTCGAGATAACAACGTCGTCTTCCAATTTATCAGATTCAATCCGTATCGGCAAGCGGATTTGCATGCGGCGGAGCGTTGCGGTTATCACGTGACTTTGAGCAATCGACAGACCACCGTGCCTTTGGAACAGCCTGCGGAAAAAATTTTTGAAAACTTCAGCTCAAGCGCGCGCCGCAATGTTCGGACGGCAATGCGGAATAATTTAACGTGCGATTGCGTTGAGCACTCCTGCGCGAACGTCGAAACGTTCAGGCGGCTTTACGTTGCCTCAATGAAAAGACTTGACGCAAAGCCATTCTTTTACTTCAACGCGGAATATTTTGCGAAGCTGTTGAACGGCAACGACGATGTGAAGCTGGTTTTCGTTAAGCATGCCGAAGACGTTGTTGCCGCGTCGATTTTGCTTTTGGGCGGAGAGTACGCGTATTATCATTTGGGGTGCTTTGATGTGGCGTTTTCACATTGCAGACCGATGGATTATCTGTTGCACCGGTTGATTCAGATCGGCAAGGCGCATGGTAAAAAATTTTTGCACCTCGGCGGCGGCAGTCCGACGCTGAAAGATTTTAAGCAAAGATTTTCCAATGCCCGTGTTGATTATTACGTCGCTCATAAAATTTTCGACGAGGCTTTGTACGACGAAATATGCTCGGCTTACTTGAAGTCGGTCGAAAACGTTGATAAAAATTTTTTGCCGCTGTATCGCGGAGGAAGGTGATCGCTTGAATCCGTTGGATTTGAGCATGCAACACACTTGAACAAGATTTTGAGGAATTATTTGTATCCGAAGCCGGAAAATCACATCAAATTCATTTAGCAGGAGTCAACTTATGGAAGAAATTGGCAGCGAATTCTGGTATGTCGAAAAAACAACACCTCATGAACATTGGTGGGATAATTTCGGCAACGACAGAAGATTTTTATTTTCGGGCAGAACGGCTCTTTATGCTCTGTTGGATGATATTTGCAACAGCAAAAAAATCCGGTCCGTATGTAGGTCGAATTATTGTTGCGAGTCAATGATAATTCCTTTTATTCATCATAATATCAGAGTATTTTTTTACAACGTTGCACTTAAAAATGAGTCGCTGTATCCGGAGCCGGAAGACGATCGCACATATGATATATTTTACATATTGGACTATTTTGGGTATATTTCCACATCAATGTTGGAGCTGGGGAAAAAAGCGAAATCCAAGGGCAGTATGGTTATTTATGATTGTACACAATCTGTTTTATCGCGTCCGTTGAATATAGCTCTTGAATTTGATTATATCTATGCCAGCTTCAGAAAGTTCAGCGGATTGTTGGGAGGAGGCGTGTTTATAAAATCGAGTGTGGGGGGGGTGTGTCATCAATTTGAAATCGGATTATGGGAAGGGAGTAAATCGAGAATACATAGACAAAAAAATATCCGTGCGCGAACTCAAGAAAAAATACATGGAAGATGGCATTGGTGACAAGAAAATTTTTTTACGCTTAAAATCTGAGGCGGAAGAAATATTGGATTCGGATTATGCGCGATATGAAATGGATGGCGAGACCAAAAATTTGTTGCCTCTGATAGATGATACGTTCATAATAAAAAAGCGGATAGAAAACGCGACATTTTTACATCAAGCTTTGAGTAAGTTAAACGGTGTTCAGCTGATGTTTCCTTCGCTGAAATCTACTGACATTCCGCTCTATGTTCCGATTTTGGTCGCAAACGGAAAACGCAATGCACTGAAACGATACCTCATAGACAACGGTGTTTTCTGTCCAAACCATTGGGATAACGAAAATTTTGTACCGGAGAATAATAGCATCTATGAACAAGAACTTTCCTTGATATGTGATCAACGTTACGATACAAAAAATATGCAACATGAAATTGATGTTATAAAAAATTTTTTTAAATTGAACGATTGAAAGGGATGATTTTATTGATTCGTCCGACCAAGCCCGTGTTGCCGCCGTATGACGAATACATTGCGGAAATAAAATCCATATGGCAGACGGGATTCATGACAAACAACGGTCCGAAGCTCAAAGAATTCAAGCGGCTACTGCAGGAGTACACGGACTGTCCGAATTTGGATTTGTTCGTCAACGGGCATTCGGCACTGGTGACGGCACTGAAATCTTTGGAGCTCAAAGGCGAAGTTATAACGTCGCCTTTTACTTTTGCCTCGACAACGAACGCGATTGTTCAAGCGGGATTGACGCCCGTATTTTGCGACATCGACGACAGCTACAACATCGACGCCGATAAGATTCAAGCTTGCATAACCGATAAGACATGCGCCATTGTGACGCCGCACATTTTCGGCATACCGTGCGACGTGGAAAAAATTCGCGCCATTGCCGACCGTCACGGCTTGAAGGTTGTTTACGACGCGGCTCAAGCTTTCGGCACGAAATTAAACGGTCGACACATTGTCGCTTACGGCGATATTACGATGGTCAGCTTCCACGCCATAAAAATTTTCAACAGCATTGAAGGCGGCATGTTGGTCTACAAAGATTCGACCTTGCAGAAAAAATTCGAGCTGTATCGGAACTTCGGCATCAATTACGAGACGAGCGACATTGAGCTTTGCGGTTACAACGCGAAGATGAATGAATTTCAAGCGGCAATGGGCATTTGCAATTTGAACGGCATTGAGGCGGAGATTGCCAAGCGTCACCTTCTGGCGGAATGTTACGCCGAAAAATTGAGCACGATACGCGGACTCACGCCCTTCAATTACGCCGCCGACATTCGCTACAATCACGCGTATTATCCGATTATCGTCGATGAAGAGGCGTTCGGGATAAGCCGTGACGACTTGCACGAGCGGTTGCGCGAACGCGGAATTTTTACGCGGAAACTTTACGACCGACTTACTTGCGATTCTGCCGTTCATCGCGGCAAATATAAGCAGGACGTTGCTCACGCCGAAAAAATTTCCCGCCGCACATTGGATTTGCCGATTTACGGCGACTTGACAGCGGAAGATGTTGCGTCCGTAATCGACGAGGTTGCCAAAATTCAAAAAGGAGGCTGAACGATGCGACCGATTTTGTCATTGTTTGAAAAGTTGCGGCGCGAAAAACTTGCCCGACAAAAAGAACGTATCCTTGTATGCGCGACGAATACTCAAGCGATTGCTTTCTGCTACGTGGCTCAACAAAATAATTTTCGCGTTGATGCCGTAATGCCGTTGCAGGTACAAGCAAACGATTTGCAAGATTATTCGGGTGCCGTAGCCGTGCAAGAAATTCCCGAAAATCAACGAGATCAATATTTGGTCGTTTTAATGCTCGCGGCGAAAGATAAAAATCAACTGATCACTTCGATGAATCAAGTCGGCTATGATGCCGTCATTCTTTTGAACAACGAGGAACATGAAGCAGTCACCTCGGACATATTCGAGCACAGCTACTTCGCCGACCAGCTCGACAAACAGTTGCTCGCGGGCAATTGGCAAAAGCAAATTTTTCTGCTCGGCTGGAACAGATACACGCCGATAATCGTAAACGTCATGAAGATGGAAGGCTACGTGCCAAGCGGCATTGTGACGGACGAACAATCATCGCCGGCAGAGGGGCTTTGCTACGCGGACATTCCGATTATCTCGTTGAAGAGTGCGCTGGATAAAAAGAACGCTCTTTTCATCGAGACTCTTCCGCCCGAAAACGCAACCGACGATTATATTCGGCTCACGAAGAAAAATTGTTGGAAGCTCAAACTGACTGATTTGCAGGTGATAAATTTCCGATGGAATTTTTTGAGCACGTTCTACAGGTTGTTTGATTTCGGGACGCCTTGCGAAAACTTTGATTACGAAAAACGGTCGCGGGAGATTTTGTCCGTCTATGACCGCGTGACGATTTGCTTTATGGACTCCGAAAGAATCGGCAACATGATGGAAACGCTCCTGTTCATAAAACAGCGCACGGACAAAAAAAATCTTTATGCCGTCATTACCAGATACAATAATGGCGATAATACAATTACTTTTGCTTCGGACAAGACGGCGAATAATTTTTTGCTTAGTAAGATTCAAGAGGCTTGCCCCGTCATAACGCAAAGTCAACTTAATTTTTGGAAATATTTCGTTCAGCACCACGCTCACGCCGTAACCTATAACGACAACTTCAATCATTACCATTTGCGGATGAAACAGATTAAAAAATTTTCGCTCGGCAAATATTACGTGGAAACGCCGCCCATCGTTTTTTCTGAAGAGGAAGAAACCATCGGTCGCCGGAAAATGCGCGACATGGGACTAACCGGCGAATACGTAACGTTTTTTAATCGCGGTCACAAATATCTTAAAACCTTGTTTGGTGAGAATTCCACGAATTATTCTCATACCGTGCGAAATTCTTCGGTTAAAAATTTTTCGTTAATGTGTCGGAATTTGTATTCGAGAGGTTATCAAAGCGTTCGCATGGGATATCTGGTTGACGGAGAGATATCGGGCGACGGCATAATCGACTACGCCAATCACTACCGCGAAGAATTTTTGGACTATTATCTGATAGCGAAGTCCAAATTTTTTGTATGCGATTTGTCGGGAATGACTGCTGTGGCAATGTTGCTTCATGTTCCAATGGTAATGATAAACGTTACTTCCATTACATTGAATGGCGACATCAGTGGTCATAAAGACAACACGAACGAGATAATTCTTCTGCCAAAAAAGATTTTCGACACGAAGGCGCAACGTTTCATCACCTTGAATGAGCAATTGGAATTTGAAGTGCAAATTCCGAACATTTATGAACGTATGGACTACTTCAAGGCACGCGGTTTTGAATTTATAGAAAACACGCCCGAAGAGATATGGGACGCCGCCGAAGAAATGTTGCTTCGATTGGAAGGAAAACTTCAATACACCGAGACGGCTCAAGCGTTGCAGGAACGATTCAAATCCGCAGTCGATGACGCAACTAAAAGAAGTCCCGGCATCATTCCCAACGGTACTTTGATATCGGGCAGGTTCTTGGAAAAAAACAGTTACCTGCTCATGTAGAAGATATTCACCATTGATGACGGGGCTCGTGAGCCCGATAAATTTTTCAGCCGTTGCGCGAAAGCGTAGCGGTATTTTTTATGTTCGTTTTCGACAAATATTTCTCCGACGAACTTCGATTCTTGAAGGAATTTTCTTATTGTAAAAGAACTGCATTGTTTGATATAATAAATTTGGAATTGTTAGAAGTTTTTCGGTAAAAGCGATACGCCGTGATTCAAAATTTATTTCGTTCTTTGTGTGAATGTTCAAACAGAAAA
>CAMNPA010000109.1 GCA_946547205.1 uncultured Selenomonadales bacterium
ATTTCATCAAGCGTGTAGCCGATTGCGATTTTGACGCTGACTTTTGCGATTGGATAGCCCGTCGCCTTTGATGCCAACGCTGAACTTCGACTGACGCGCGGATTGACTTCGATAACGTAATAACTGTCGCTGTTCGGGTCAAGCGCGAATTGAATGTTGCAGCCGCCCTCAATCTCAAGCGCACGAATGATTTTCAAACTTGCCGAACGCAGCAGCTGATATTCATGGTCGTTGAGCGTTTGAGTCGGTGCCACGACGATTGAATCGCCCGTATGCACGCCGACAGGGTCGAAATTTTCCATTGAGCAAATCGTTATGCAAGTGTCGTTGCTGTCGCGCATAACTTCATATTCGATTTCTTTCCAGCCCGCGATTGAACGTTCAATCAGCACCTGGCCAATCATTGAATATTTCAGCCCGCGCAGAGTCGTTTCGATAAGCTCTTCTTCGTTGGTGACGATGCCGCCGCCGGTGCCGCCGAGAGTGTAAGCCGGTCGAACAATCAACGGATAGCCGATTTGGTTAGCAAAGTCAATCGCGCCGTGAATGTCCTCGACGATTGTTGATTCGGGAATTGGTTCGCCGATTCGTTCCATTGTCTCCTTGAACATTTCACGATCTTCAGCGCGTTTAATGGCGGTGATTGACGTGCCCAAAAGTTCGACGTTGAATTTGTCAAGGACGCCGCTCTCCGCAAGTTGAACAGCCAAATTCAAGCCCGCCTGTCCGCCAAGTGTCGCAAGTAAACCGTCGGGACGTTCCTTTTCGATTATCGCGGTCAAAAAGTCAACGGTCAGCGGCTCAATATAAACGCGGTCGGCAATGTTTGCGTCGGTCATTATCGTTGCGGGATTTGAATTGACGAGAACGACTTCGAGACCTTCCTCTTTGAGCGAACGACAAGCTTGCGAGCCGGCATAATCGAATTCCGCCGCCTGCCCGATGACAATCGGCCCGGAACCGATGACGATAATTTTATTGAGATTTTTTTTCTTAGGCAAAGTCAAGCCTCCTTAATGAGCGAGTATCTATCAACTTAAAAATTTTTTGCACGCGATAAAAATCAACATAAGCAGTCCGATTAGCAACGCGAAAATCGACACTCTCGGTGCCAAAACGCCGCCTTTGACCACGAAACAATCAAGCTCCGCCAAAAACATGAACACGAACAGGAATTCGACAAAGTAAGATTTATCGCGCAGAATGAACAGTGCAATCATCAGCGGCAAGAACATCGGGAACAGGAACAGCATTGCGAAAATGTATTGCACTCTGCCGGGAATTGACGCGTAATTTTCGTTCGGCGACGCGGCGTAGAGAATCAGCGATATTATCAGGAAGAGACTTAGGCAAAATAAAAACCGCCGCAGTTGTTGACGCAAAAGAATTTCATCAACGGACAGCTGCTTGAGTTTTTCACGAACGAATTTTGCCAGGCGACGTTCTTTGAAAGATTTTTCATCAGTCCGCGCCGACGAATCGCCCAAAATTTTTACGCCGCACCTGCTGCAAAATATGTCGTCGTCCGCCAATTCGTGCCCGCATTTTCTACAACGCATGTTCGCCACCTCTGCGCGAGAAATTTTTTTATGCCTTCGCTTGTTTCATGTGGTCAATGAATTCGTCGAACAGATGAACGCTGTCATTCGGACCGGGCGCGGCTTCGGGATGATATTGGACGCTCGTCACCGGCAACGACACATGACGCACGCCTTCAACGGTGCCGTCGTTTAATGATATGTGCGTGACTTTGACGGGCAGACCTTTGAGCGAAGACTCTTCGACCGCGTAGCCGTGATTCTGCGACGTGATGGCAACTTTGCCTGTTTCAAGACACTTCACGGGCTGATTGGAGCCGCGATGCCCGAATTTTAGCTTGTAAGTGTTCGCGCCCATTGCAAGTGCCAAAATCTGATGCCCTAAGCAAATGCCGAAGATCGGTTTCTTGTCAAGGAGCTTTTGAACTTCGCGAATGACGCCGGGAACGTCTTTAGGGTCGCCGGGCCCGTTTGACAGAAAAATTCCGTCGGGATTGAGCGCGAGAATTTCCTCGGCAGTCGTCTTTGCAGGTACGACAGTCACTCGGCAGTTGAGTTTGCGCAGCGCGTCGAGAATGTTGCGTTTGATACCGAAGTCCATAGTCACGACGTAGAACGGATTTTTTCCCGCGTCCAACGTGTAAGCTACGGGCGTCGTCACCATTTCAACGACGTTCTTTCTAATCGGCAACGCCATCATCTCATCAATCGTGCCCTGCGAAGTGTATTCGCTGACAATGACGCCTTTCATTGTGCCGACGGAACGAATTTTTCTGGTCAAGGCGCGAGTGTCCACGTCGTAGAGGCAGGGAATTTTTTCAGCAGTCAAAAATTCGGACAGGGTCTTTTGCATGGAAGAGCTTGACGGTTTTTCGCATACTTCACCGACGATTAAGCCGCCGACGAAACTTTTGCGACTCTGATTGAATTGCTTGGCGGTGCCGTAGTTGCCGATTAGCGGATAAGTGAGCGTGACTATTTGTCGGCAATAAGACGGGTCAGTCAGAATTTCTTGATAGCCGGTCATGCCCGTATTGAAGACGACTTCGCCTTCGGTCGTGGCGTTCGAGCCGCCGAACAGTTGCCCGCGAAAAGTCGTGCCGTCCTCCAGTATCAATTTCCCTTTCAAAGTCTTCACCTACTAAGTCTAAAAATTTTGTTATACCAGCGAAAAAGTTTATCACACGGCTTGACGCATTGCAAATATTTTCGCGCGGCGTCGCTCAATAATTCTGTATACAAATCGGCGTTCAACGTGGCCGGCAGTCTAAAAATTTTTTCTCGGCAGGATATTTTCAGACGCAACAAGAATTAGCAACGAGAAAAATTTTTTTCGAGAGGAGCAGAGATTTTGATTCACATAGTGATTGATTTGGAAATGAATCCTGTCAGCAAAGCTCTAAAGGACGTTCGCCGATTTACGACGGACGAAGTGATAGAAATCGGCGCGGTGAAGTTGGATGAAAATTATAAGCAGGTTGACGAGTTTCAATGCTACGTTAAGCCGCAATACGGAGAGATAACGAAACACATAACCAAATTGACCGGCATAACCGATGAGACCGTTGCCGATAAGCCGCTGTTTCCCGAAGCGTTTCAAAATTTTATGGACTGGATCGGCACGTGGGACATGACGCTTTATTCGTGGAGCAATTCCGATATAAATCAGCTCAAGAGCGAATGTGCGTTCAAAATTCCCGGCTATGACGTTGACAGATTGGAGCGGCAATGGCGGGATTTGCAAAAGGCGTTTGATGACAGAATCGGTTTGCATTCGAGTTTGGCATTAAAGCACGCAATCGGAGCGATGAATCGCGACTTTGAAGGCACGCATCACACGGCACTTGCCGACGCGGCGAACACTGCGGCAATTCTCGCGCTGTTGCAGGACGATGAAGAATTTTTCCGCGTAATGCAGCCGGTAATCGATTTGCTGAAGCCGAAAGAACTTTCACAATCAATCGGCGACCTTTTCCCGGAACTCGGCAAACTAAAATTTGAATAAGGATTGATTCGCATGAAAACAATCGGTATCCTTGGGCCGAAGGGCACGCACTCGGAAGAGGCAGCTCTTTGGCTTAAAAAATTTTTGCAGGAAGATTGGCGGCTTGAAATATGCGCGGACATTTTCGACGTACTCAACGCCGTCAAAGAACGCAAACTCGACGCAGGACTTGTGCCCGTGGAAAATTCGTTGGAAGGCTCGATAAACATCACGCTCGACACGCTGGCACGCTCCGACACGCTGACAATCGCCCGCGAACTCGTTTGGCAAGTGAAAAATTTTTTGATGACGCGACCGAACGTTGACGTTCAATCAGTCACAAAAATTTTTTCGCACGCTCAACCGTTGGCGCAATGTCGAAAGTTCTTGCAAAAAAATTTTCCCGACGCCGAAATTGTCGCGACAAGCTCAACTGCACGCGCCTCTGAACTCGTTGCCGATTCCGATGAAAATTTCGCCGCCATATGCACCGAACGCGCAGGCAAGCTCAACGGTTTGACAGTTGCCGCGAAAAATATTCAGGACAATCCGCACAACTCCACGAGATTTTTTGAGATACGTTACAAGCCGCGAGACGCTGCTCCGATTGAAACTTTCGACGGCGACAAAGTTTTGATTATCTGCCAAATCGACGGTTCCCGCGCAGGTTCGCTTTGTGACGTGTTGTCGGAATTTGCTCGGCGCAACGTCAACATGACGCGCATTGAATCACGTCCCGCACGAACGATTCTCGGCGCGTATATTTTTTTCTTTGAATTGGAAACTGATGCCGGTAATGACGCACTGCGTGAATCAATTCGTGCCGTCTACGACAAAAGCATTTGGCTGAAAAATCTCGGCGTCTTTAAAGTCATCAACGCGTAAGGAGTGATTCGTTTGGCAAGAGAAATGATTTTGGTTTTGGATTTCGGCGGGCAATATAATCAGCTGATAGCGCGGCGTGTTCGTGAATGCAACGTTTACTGCGAAGTTCATGCGGCGGAGAATTTTGACAAGGTGCGCGAATTGAAACCTGTCGGCATAATTTTGACGGGCGGTCCGCAGAGCGTTTATCGTGACGATTCAAATTTGCCGGCTGATGAAATTTTTAAACTCGGCGTTCCGATTCTCGGCATTTGCTACGGCGCGCAGGCGATGGCTCACGTTCTCGGCGGCACTGTCAAATCTGCGACCGTCAGCGAATACGGCAAGACGGAAATTGAAGTCGTCGGCACGTCGAAACTTTTTGCGGGCGTCGAAAAAAAATCTGTCGCGTGGATGAGCCACACAGACAGAATTTTTACTGCGCCCGAAAATTTTTCCGTCACCGCCGCGACGAAAGATTGTCCGATTGCCGCAATGGAAAATCCCGCGAAAAATTTCTACGCCGTGCAATTTCATCCCGAAGTTGTTCACACCGTCGAAGGCATGAAAATTTTTTCAAACTTCGTCGACATCTGCGGTTGCCGTCGCGATTGGAAAATGTCTTCGTTCGTTGCGGACACCGTTGCGAATCTCAAATCGAAAATCGGCGACGGAAAAGTTCTCTGCGCATTGAGCGGCGGCGTCGATTCGAGCGTTGCGGCTGTCCTTTTGAGTAAAGCTGTCGGAAAAAATTTGACGTGCGTTTTCGTCGACCACGGACTTTTGCGCAAAAGCGAGGCGGCGGAAGTCGAGGCGGTCTTTAAAAATTTTGACTTGAATTTTATCAAGATTGACGCCGGCGAACGTTTTCTGAACAAATTGCGCGGAATTGTCGAGCCGGAACGTAAACGCAAGATTATCGGCGAGGAATTTATTCGCGTGTTCGAGGAAGTCAGCAAAAAAATCGGCGCGGTCGATTATCTCGTGCAAGGTACGATTTATCCCGACGTTATCGAGAGCGGCTTGGGAAAATCCGCCGTCATCAAATCTCATCACAACGTTGGCGGCTTGCC
>CAMNPA010000110.1 GCA_946547205.1 uncultured Selenomonadales bacterium
TTCCGCCGCGTGAAGTTGATAACGTCGTTGATGACCGTGACGACAAAAAGAAACTTGCAAACGTCGTGACAACGTTTATCGGCTACAAATTGGACGTTCGTACTTAAATCATGCTTATCGACATCATTACGCTGTTTCCCGAAATGTTCGCGGGAGTTTTCGGAGAGAGCATTATCAAACGCGCCGTCGACAAAAATATTTTGGAAGTGCGATTCACTCAACTTCGCGACTTCGCCTTTGACAAACACAGGCAAGTTGACGATTCGCCTTTCGGCGGCGGCGCAGGTATGGTGCTCAAGCCCGAACCTGTTTATCGTGCCGTTCGCGACGTGTTGAGCAAATCCGACGAAAATTTTTCGCGCAAGATAATCATCACCGATCCCGCCGGAAAAGTTTTCAATCAATCCAAAGCAAAGGAGCTCGCCGCGCTCGACCAAATAATTTTCATCTGCGGACACTATGAAGGTTTCGACGCGCGAATTTACGACCTTGCCGACGAGTTGATTTCAATCGGCGACTACGTGTTGACCGGCGGCGAACTTCCTGCAATGGTTATCGTCGATGCTGTGGCGCGAATGTTGCCGAATGTTTTGGGCTCCGCTGAATCCGCCGCGACTGATTCATTTTTCGACGGAATGCTCGGTTTCCCGCAATACACTCGTCCGCGCGACTTTGAAGGCAAACTCGTCCCGGAAGTCTTATTGTCGGGCAACCACGCCGAAATAAAAAAGTGGCGCGAAAATCAAGCGTTGACCTTGACCCGCACGCGTCGACCAGACTTAATCAGTTAGGAGTTGGCATGAATAAAAAAATTTTGGCGGCGATTGTCGCCCTTTTAATTTTGACGGCAGTTGTCGGCGTCGGCGTCTATCAAAACGTCGAAGAGCTCATGAATCGAAATCCGACCGCGACCGTTGCCGCACGTCAAGCCGTCGAATCTCACGACTTAGCGACGTTCAAAAAATTTGTCGACGTTGACGCGTTGATTGAGCAGGCTGCTGCTGAAATTTTGTCCGCGCAGATAAATGAGACCATTGCTCCAACGGCTTATTCGATGGATCAGCTTCGGCTCCGTTACGAAGAGCTTAAGCCCGACTTTGTGAACTCTGCGCGGGCTGCTGTCGATGAGTACATCACGAGCGGCAAAGTCACTTTCCCGACGGAACTCACCGGTGCGCAAAAATTTCTGCTCAAATCCGGCGCGGCGACCTGCGAAATTAAAACTGTCACTAAGCCGCAACTTGACGGCGACGAACAAATTGCGACGGTGATTTTTTACAACAGGCAGATGAAATTCAACTTTGAGCTTGAATTGACGTTGACGCACGACGCGGACGGAAATTGGCGCATTACCGGCGCGAAAGGCTTTGATGATTTTTACACGTGTTATCGGCGTGCATTGCGTCAAAAACTCGATTCGCTCAACGCTCCGATTGTCCGCCAAATGGATGAAATTTTTCTCGTGAAAAGTTTCCGTGCGCAGATGACTGACGGCGACGAGTACGGCTTTTCACAGACGCTTGAGCTTGCGATAACTGCCGATGTTAAAGCCGATAAGCCGCTCGAAAAAATTATCGGAACAATCACGCTCGGCAAAGGTGACCGCGAAAGCGTCGCGCCGTTTGAAATTGACATGCTCGGACAATCGCAGGGCATTCAAACTTTCAACGTGACGAAGACGCTCAATCCGTTTATCCGCGCTGATGTCGACGCAATGAAACACGGGCTCAAGAAACGCGAGATTAAAATCGAAGTCACTGAAATTATTTTTGCGGACGGTTCCAATTTAAAACAGCTCGATCAACTGCCCGAATGATTTGCACAAAAAAAAATCCCAACCGATTATCGGAAGGGATTTTATTTTTTTGGAACGAGAATTTTATTTGAGTGTCACAGATTTAAAAACGCGTCCGACGCCCGCAACGTGAAATTCAATGCCGCTGACGTTCGGAGAAATCAACACGGTATTTGCGTTCGTGTAAAGCGGCGCGATAACTGCGTTCTCAAGCAAAATTTTTTCGGCGTCGTACATTGCCTGCCAACGCGCATCGTAATCGGCGGCAAGGTCGCCCGTCGAGCAATCGGCGATAATTTTGTCGTAATCGGCATTGCTCCAATGTTCGGAAATTTCACTGCCGGAAGTCGTCCACAGCGTGAAAAACGTCATCGGGTCATCGTAATCGGGCACCCAATTCGCCACGGCAATATCGTAGCTGTTCGTCGTGAGTTTGTCGAGATATTCGGCTTTGGGCATTGGTTGCAACTTCAAGACGACGCCGGGCAAATTTTCTTCAACTTGTGACTTAATCGCCTGCACGACTTTTGTAACGGTGTTGCCGCTGTCGTTGGCGTAAATCAAATCAAATTCAAAGCTGTCCTTGCCGAGCTCCTCTTTAGCCTTGGCGAGACACTCTTGAGCTTTTTCGACGTTGAAACCGACGTATTCAGCGAATTGCTTTTGATCTTCGGCGAAAAATTTTCCGGTCTTTGCATTTGGCGCGAAGTGAATCGGAATGGCGGTGTAAGTCGGCTTTGAACCGTTCATAACGTAATTTTCCGTGAGTGATTCGCGGTCAATGGCGTTTGAAATTGCAAGACGAAGATTGACATTTGCAAGCGCGCCCGCATGATGATTTTTCGGGTCTTGGTTGAAAGAAACATAGCTCAACGCGCCGGAAGGAATGCTCTGCAGATTTTTGGCAAGGTCGGCGTCTTTGGCGACGTGTTCGACTTGACTGCCGCTGATAATTGCAACATTAAGCGTGCCGTTCTTGAAAGCGGTCAACGCGTTGTCGGACGAGCTGACGACTTGATATTGCCAATCGTTGAGCGAAATTTTATCGGCGTTCCAATAAGAATCATTTTTCTTGAGCTGAATATTTGCGGTGCCCGGAACGTAGCTTGTCAACATAAACGCGCCGTTCGACAGAAAAGTTTCGGGACTCGTGCCGTAAGTTCCATCGGCAAGACCGTTATAAAATTTTTCGTTAATCGGATAGAAGGTCGGGAAACTCATCAGCGACGGGAAAAACGGAACGGGCGCATCAAGTTCAACGACAAAAGTTTTCGCGTCGGGCGCACTAACTCCCAAAGTTTTCGGGTCGGCACCTTTGATAACGGCGTCGGCATTTTTCACGCAAGCGACGGTATTTCCCATGATGTAAGCGTATTCTTCCGCCTTTTGGCAGTGACGACGCCACGCGAATACAAAATCTTCGGCAGTGACGGGATCGCCGTTAGACCATTTTGCGTCGCGCAAGTGGAACGTGTAAGTCTTGCCGTCCTCGGACACGTCGAAACTTTCTGCAATGGCGGGAATCGGTTTGCCGTTGGCGTCGAGTTGAATCAAGCCGTCAATGCAGTTGGCAATCATTTCAAAGGACGCGCTGTCGGTGCATTTGCCGCTGTCGAGCGACACGATATTTGATTCGAGCATGACGCTCAATTTTTTTTCGGAATTTGAATCGCCGCCGCAACCTGTCATCACGAGCAGCGCGCAAATCATCAGCAACGTAAAAATTTTTTTCATCAGTAAATCCTCTCTTCAATCAGTCTTCAGCGATAAAAAAATGTTGATAGTCTTTTTCGTCGTCCCAACAGTCGCCGCCCCAAAGAAAATTTTTTTCGCGGAAGAGTCGGCAACACAAATCGTCGGCAGTGATTTTGTACGGAAAATTTTTATCGCGGTCTTCAAAGTCGGCAGAATTGTTCGGCGCGATGATTTTCTTGCCGTCAACGGTTTTGATATAAGGATTGTACAGCGGATTGATGTCGACAGCCAAGCCGTAACCGTGGCGCGAAATTCTCTGCGTGAACGAGACGAATCGGAAATTGAAACACGACGAATTGTTATCGCGCATGGAAAGTTCGTCGTCGGCGTCGTACTCGTCAATCAGATGGACTTTTTCAATCGGATAATTCGCCGCGAAAAGTTTTTGGAAAATGTCAAGCAGGTCGTCGGCAATGCGAACGTTGCAAATCATTTCGCCGCGCAGAATTTTTCCGCTCAAGTCTTTGTGCAAAAGTTTGACGTAACGCAATTCGCTTAGCGGCACCGTGCACGTGACCTTGAACGATTTTCCGGCGATGCGCGAAAAAATTTCGTCGTTGATCTCTGAAATGCTAAAACCTTCCAAATGATTCACTTCCTTGCATAAAATTTTCATCATGATAACCGACTGAAAAAGATTTTGTCAAGTTGCGGGCGTCACGGTGCGCAAAAAAAAATTCCCTGCTCTCGCAAGGAACATGAATTCATTTTCCGTAGAGAATCAAGCTGACCATTTGTCCCATCTCCGAACGATCGGAATAGTTTCGCGGTGGGCGTCGATTGTCGTTGGTTTCAATCTCGGCGCGCGTGTCGTAGGAAAGAATCTTCGACGCCAAAATCTCGTAAGTTTTTTCCGTGTGAGTGATTCGCACGTCGTAAGTGTACATGCGATTTAAACTCGCCTTGATGACCGCCATACGCACCTTGAAGACGTCGTCGCTTTCGGTCTGAACGCTCTCTGCGTCGTAATAATAGCCGGTGTCGTCGAGCGCGTCGATGAATCGCAAATCTTCAGCCGCGCAGATTGAGCTGCTCAAAAAAATTATCGTCGACAGTATCAGCAAAAATTTTTTCATCTCGTCACCTCATATACCGAAAATTTCCGTGACACAAGTACGCAAAAGTTCCTGCATGACTGTCACGTTGAGCAAGAGAGCTTCGGCTTGCGGGCGCAGTTTCGTATAGTGGAACGTCGAATTGTGCGCAACCGTGAAGTCCGTCGGGTAGGCTGTCGGCTTGAATCGGTGCAGGTTGAAATTTAGCATGGCGCGGTTCATGTGAAAGGCACTGGTCACGAGCAACGGCTTCTTAAAATTTTTTTCGCGCATCAATGTTGCGGTGTAGCGTGCGTTCTGCGACGTGTTGACGCTTTTCGTTTCGGTGATGATTTTGTCTTCGGGTACGCCGAGTGTTTTTAAAATTCTCGCGGAAATTTCTGCTTCTGCGCCCGAATCGCTGTAAACTTGTCCGCCGCTGATGATTATCGGCACGTTCAAAAGTTTTTGCAGTCTGACCGCCGTCAACAATCGATTAGCGGGACTTGCGCACAATGCTCCGACTCCGTCAACGTCCGGAACTTGGCTTATCGCTCCGCCGCCGAGTAAAACGATTACATCGGCACCGGACGTTTCGACCTGCGCGGGCGGAGAATGCATTTCTTCAAGCCAACCCATAAATTTTTCCGCGACGAGACTTGTGCAAAGCAGGTAGAAAATCAGCGTGACGACGAGCAGAGTTATCGAAAGTTTCTTGCTGAATTTCAAAAGCTTGACGCAAAGGGCAAGCATCAGCAAAATAAAAATTCCCGGCGGAAGAATCCAACTCGCTCCGAATTTCAAAAGGTACACCAAAGAAAATCACTCCGCAATTTTTAGCTTTTAGGTTTTAGGTTTT
>CAMNPA010000111.1 GCA_946547205.1 uncultured Selenomonadales bacterium
GTTTCGTCGCCCGATTGATAAGCCGTCGCCAAAGTCTTGAGCAATTTGGATTTGCCGCGCTCATTTCGTCCGACGAACGCGATTTTTTGTCCCTGTCGAATTGTAAAGCTCACGTCTTTAAAGAGCGGCTCGCCGTCACGATTTTTCAGCAGATCGTTTGCTTCCAGAACGATTGGCACTGCTCCCGAAGGTGTTGGCGGCAAAAGTTCGGCGCAGTTGATTTTTATCAGCTCCGTTTGCGCGTCGCCGAGTTGAATTGTCCGCGAGCAAGTTTGGTGCAGAAAATATCGGTCGCTGCTTACGACAATGCACGTCAGATGTTCACGCCTGCAAAGAAAATCTATCAGCCACTCAATGCCGTCCGCGTCGAGATTTTTTGTCGGCTCATCCAAAAGCAAAATAAATTTCTCGTCGTTGAGCCCGCGAAGTGCACGTTTGAGTTTTTCGACAGCAGACATTTCCGCCATGCGCAATTCGGAAAAATCGGCGTAGACACTGCCATTGACGGAAAGAACTTCGCCGAAAATTTTCACGTCGCCCGCCGTCGGTAAAACTCTGCCCGCCATGATGTCAAGCAACGTTGATTTGCCGGAACCTTCGCCGCCGATGATGCCGACTTTTTCGCCGCGTGAGACCGTCAAATTAAAATCAGAAAAAATTTCGTGCCTGCCGAGTTTAAGTTCAAGATTCTTTATGCTAACCAAATTTTTCCACTCCTTTGCGCGAAGGATATAACAACGTTCGCCGGCTGTCAATGCAAAAAAAAATGGGCTCTTCGCCCGAATGATTGTCGTGTCAATTTTTGCGTCCGGAAACTTTGCCGCCGTCCGTTGAAGTTTTTTTGTTGCCTTGCGAACGGCTTTTAATCGTGTCGCTGATTTTTTTCATGCCGCCTTTGGAGTCTTCTTCTTCCTTCAAGCCGCGTGCCATATTCTTTAATTTGTCTGCCATGCCTGCGCTCAACTTCGCCATAACGTTCACCTCGCTAAAACTTTTTGTCGCGCCGAGTATACAGAAAAAATTTTTTTAAGTCAATGCGCGATTTGATGTGCCGACAATTTCCTTGTGCATTTCATCAACAAACTCAAGCCATTGCATTTTCGCAGCGGCAATGTTAAACTCGAAAAAAATTTTAAAGGAGAATCATGATGGCGCGTCAATCAAAAAAGATCGCAAAGAAAATTCAACCGAAGAAAAAGGCAGTTGAGCCGGAAAATAAAAAGCTGGAGAAAACCGGCAAAGATTATCTGTTGGTCATCGTCCTCGCGCTGACGATTGTATTTTTGCTCGTCGGCTGGACAAATTTCACGTGGGCAAATCGCGGCTTGTATCTCGCATTGCTCGTGTCGCTGTCGTCAACGTATGCACGTCGGCATTACAACTTCACGGCGGAAAAAGATTTGATAATCGAACGCGCGGGCTATGTCTCAATGATACTCGCGATAATTTTGTTCGCTTACGTCGTCTACAATCAATACATGGCGTGAATCAACCTAACCGCGCTTCTTGACGAGTCAAAGCCTCTTGCCACACGACTTTCAACGGCACGGAATTTTTTTCTGCCAATCGGCGGCAGTCTTCATATTCCGGCGTGATTGAAACAATTTTGCCGTCATACGCGCTGATTTTGCATTGAACTTCGCCGAATCGCGTTTCAACTTTCGACATCTTGCGGACAGCTTCCACGCGACGAGAAATTTCAATCTCACGCAAACCAATCGTCGTCGTCTCCGCGAAAATAATTTTTGTGCAAACGTCCCTGTGCTCTGCGTCAACAAGAACGCTCAACATCTGCGCGGGACGATTTTTTTTCATGTAAATGGGCGTCGTCCAAACGTCCAAAGCTCCTGCGTTGAAAAGTCGTTCGTAAAGCCAGCCGTAAATCTGCGGATTCATGTCGTCAATGTTCGCCTCAAGCTTGATAAGGTGACGAGAGCCGCGCCTGCCGTATTCGCCGAGATAAACGCGCAAGACGTTTGCAATATCCAAATCCCACGTGCCCGCGCCGTAGCCGATTTTTTCCGACGTGAAGTCTTCGGGCAAGTCGTTGCTGAATTCGGCAAGCGCATTGACAATCGCCGCACCGGTCGGAGTCGTCAATTCCTTTTCCGCGCCGAAATGATACGTCTTGAAATTTTGCAGGAGTTCAGCCGTCGCGGGAGCAGGTACGGACATCAAACCATGAGCACATTTCACAAAGCCGCTGCCCGTGTTGATTCGCGAGACGAAAATTTTTTCCGCGTCGAGATAATCCAGGCATATCGCGCAGCCGACAATATCAACAATCGAATCAATCGCGCCGACTTCGTGGAACGTGACCGAATCCGCCGGACGTTGATGAACTTTTCCTTCCGCCGAGGCAATGACGCCGAAAATTGCAAGCGCACGATTCTTGACGGTCGAATTCAAATCGGACGCGTCGAGAATTTTTTTTATGTCGCCAAACGTGCGGTGGCTGTGATTTTTGATGTGCTCATGGCGGTGCAGATGTCGAACGTTCGGACGATTGAATTCCGATTCAAAATCGCGGGCAAGTTTCATGTCAACATAAACCGCGCCGATTCCGTTCTTGCTGACGTTGGAAATTTCCATGTCGAATTCGTGCGGCAGACGGAGCTTTTCGAGTTCCTCGCGCAAAAATTTTTCGGGCACGCCGAGCTGAATACACGCGCCGAGAAACATGTTGCCGCTTATGCCCGCCGCGCAGTCCAAATACAAAGCTTTCAAGTCAATCCCTCCATCAATTTTTGATCTACTTTCTTTCTGCGGAGAAAGAAAGTAGCAAAGAAAGCCGCCGCTACGCGCGGAGCGATACAAACTTTTCGACACGTTCAGCCGTTCACGTTGATTCAGCTCGTCAGCGCGTTTAACGTTTGGTCGTCAATAGTTTCAACGTTGAGACTTTCATAAGCCGTAAGTGCCGGCAAACTTCGCGTCCCGCTCAGTGGTGCCGGCGACCGCGCGTCCATGCGCGGTCTATTTTTTACCAACAACTTCCAAGAATTTTACCGTATTGCGTCGCGATTGTCACTTGAAAATTCTTGCGCAAGCGGCGTCGTAATGCTAGAATTTGTTCAAAAATTTTAACGAGAGGTCGTGATGAAATGCACAGAAATTTTTTTGCAAAAGTTTTGGCGTTGTTCGTCGGAATTTTATTTGTCGCGGGCTGTGGACAAAGCGTTGACGACACGTCCAAAGCTCCGGCTGAACAAATCAGCGAGTTTCAACTTTTGACTGCGGAAGGTTATTACGGCGATTTGCGTATGCAACCAAACGGCGTCTTCCTTGTCCGCAACAAAATGAGCGAGGAATTTAGCAAAGGTGCCGGCGTCGTTTACAAAGTCGAAGTCAACGAGGAAAAGAAAATCAACAAAATCACGGCGATGCAAGGCGGCATTCCGATAAGCATTGATTGGCGCGACACCATGAACAACAAATTTCAATTCGCCGCCGTCACGATTGAATATCTTGAAAATCGCGTTCGCTACAACTTCAGAAGTTCTCGCATGGCTGCAACGCCCGGCTTTTACGACGCCTATTCAATCGCTTACAAAATCGACAAGGACAAAAAAGATCCTTCCGTCGCTTACATGTACAATAAGGACGGCGAACAGAGCAATGCAAATCGCGGTTATGCACAGATGTTTTTCACTTACGATGACAAGGGCAATTTGAGCAAGCTTGCGTTCGCGGACGACGGCGGCAATCGTGTCGTCAACAGCAACAAAGAATATGAGCTGCGTTTCAAATACGGCGACAAGCCCGGACTTATCACTGAAATTGCGAATTACGGCAAGGACGGCTCGTTGATGGCGGCGGCAAGCGGAATTGCCAAGACGACTTTCAAACTTGACGAGAAAAATCGCGTCGTTGAAGTCAAACATTTCGGCACGGACGAGACGTTGAAGGATAAAAATAATCCAAACCTTGAGCTTGGCAAGGCGTTGACTTCGATGAGTGCGGGCGCGATAACTCGTTACACTTACGACGGAGTCACCGATAACGTCAGCAAAATTTCATTCCTCGGCAAAGATGAGCAGGCGGAAGGCATCAAAGATTGGGGCAACATTTCGTCGTTCAATTTGACTTACACGCCCGAAGGTTGGCTCGCGTCGATTGCTTCTTTCGCGACTGATGACACGCCCATTGCTCTTGAGAAAGATCTTTTCGGCGACAACGTTGTTAAGCTCGCTCTTGAACGCGACAATTTCGGCAACCTGTCGAAGGTGATTTTTTACGGCAAGGAAGACAATCCCGTTACAAGTTCCAAACTCGGCGCGGCTGAACGTCGTTACAAATACGATGAGAAACGTCGGCAAACCGGACAAGAATATTACGGCACGGGCGGCGAGAAAATCGAAATTGACGACACGGCAAAAGGTTTCAAGTATCACGGTTTCACTTACGAATACAACGACGACGACGAGCGCACGCTTGTGATTTACTACGACACGAATTCAAATGAAGTTCGCCGCGAGAATTTGAAGACGCGTTCAAGTGAAGTTGACAGCGGTCAATCGACAAATGTAGTTTCCGCGTCTCAATCTGTCGAAACTCCGCAACCGCCGCCGACTCCGCCGCAACCTGTTGCACCGACTCCGAATCCCAATGGCGTTTATGAAGCGCGCGTCGACAACAACATTGACTTCCTCGCGTTGAGAACCGGGCCTTCGGTGAACGATTCGCTGATAACAAAAATTCCGCCGGGCTCTTACATTGAGATCATTCACGACGGCGAAAATTTTCCGACGGGCTTTGTCCGCGCGAGATATAACGGTATGCCGGGCTTTGTGAGCGGTCGTTATGTCACGGTCAGAGGTCGAATTCGTTAACAAAAAAAATTTACGCGGGCAACTCTCGACGGAGCGGCTCGCGTTTTTTATTGCATTATGAATTTGACGACGCAAACGTGACGTTTGATCCAACGGGACTGCTTTGCAACTGCTCGATAATTTCAACTTATCACTGCGCTTGATGACGGACAAACTTTTAACAGCGGACAATCTGAACATTTCGGATTGCGTGCACGGCAAATTTCGCGTCCATGCCAAATCAGCCAGTGATGAGCGTCCGACCATTTTTCGCGCGGAATAATTTTCTGCAAGCCGAGTTCGACTTCAAGCGGCGTGTTACCTTCGGCAAGTTTCATTCGATTCGCCAACCGGAAAACGTGCGTATCGACAGCAATAGCGGGCGTCTTGAAGGCGACACTTGTCACGACGTTTGCGGTCTTGCGTCCGACGCCGGGCAATTTAATCAGCTCGTCGAATTCGGCAGGAACTTCGCCGCCGTAATTGTTCAGCAAAATTTTTGACGTTTCGACGATGTGCTTAGCCTTCGCGCGAAAATAGCCGCACGGTCTGATAATTTCTTCCAGCCGCGATTGTCCGAGTTGCAAAATTTTTTCGGGCGTGTT
>CAMNPA010000112.1 GCA_946547205.1 uncultured Selenomonadales bacterium
TCTGCAGATTCGTTTAGGAGAGAAAAATTTTCATGGTAACTTTTGATTTCGCGGGAAAAAATTTTGTGGTAGTCGGTGCGTCGAGCGGCATCGGTCGGCAAGTGGCGATTGAACTTTCTCAAAGCGGCGCGAACGTTTTGGCACTCGGCAGGAACTTGGAACGCTTGAACGAGCTGAAAAAAAATTCGCCAATCAGTCTGATTAAACGTCCGCCGAAAATTTTTACCGAACAGCTTGACGTTACGATTGCGACGGCTGACGATTGGTCGAACGTGCTGGGAAATTTCACGAGCGCGGTCGGCAGAATCAACGGCGGAGTTTACACGGCGGGCATTTGGGGACTTACGCCGCTGAATTCTTTTGACGAATCACTTGCCCGAAAAATTTTCGAGACGAGTTTTTGGGGAGCAGTGAACTTTGTACAATCTGCAACGCGGAAAAAATTTTCGGAAGGCGGAGCGTCGTTCGTGATGATGAGTTCAATCGCGGGCGACTTCGCGGGCAAAAGTCTGTTCGCGTATTCGGCGGCAAAAGCGGCAATTCAAGCGGCGGTCAAATCATTCGCCAAAGAGATCATTCGCGGCAAGCACAGGATAAATTCAGTGGCACCGGCTCTCGTCAAAACGGAAATGATGCAAAACGAAATGTATGCGGCGGCGGCAAGTGAAGAAATGATTTCGCGACACCTGCTGGGACTTGGGACGGCTCGCGACGTTGCGGGCATGATTTTATTTCTGTTGAGCGACAGAGCGGCCTGGATTACGGGACAAAATTTTTTCGTGGACGGCGGCTATATCGTCGGCTCCTACACTTGACATCAGCGCAAAAAAAAATAATCGACAAGACGAATTGCCTTGCCGATTTTTATTTTGTGCAAAGTTCAATGGTCTGACTTCAAACCTGCGCCGCACATCGAAATTAACGCGTCGGAAACTTTGCCGTGAAGTTCGCAATAATTTTTGTAACCGGCATAAACGCCCGCCGTCGTGTGTTCGCAATAAATTCCTTGACGTGCGAGTTCTGCGCGGGCAGGAAGAATTTTTTCTTCGGGAATCGTGACAGCCTTGACGCCGTGTTTGTAAATGTATTCGAGAATTTGTTCACCGTGCATGGGCGCGCCGATTGCAATTCCTTCCGCCATTGTCCGTTCGACAGGTTCGACGGTAATATTTTTCGCGCCGCGAGCCATTGCCTTGACAAACGGTTGACAACGTTCGCTCTGCACGATGACGACTTGCGGAAAAGTTTCAATCGCTCCCGACTCAAGCAAATGTTCTAAGCCTTTCATGATTCCGATAAAAAGCGTCCCGTTGCCGAGCGGAACAAAAATATTTTTCGGCACGCGATGAAGTTGCTCAAAAGTCTCGTAGATATAAGTTTTGGTGCCTTCGTAGAAAATCGGATTGTAAACGTGATTGGCGTAGTAAATTTTTTCGCGCTTGACTTTTTCGCGACAGACTTCCGCGCAATGATCTCTGTTGCCGTCAACAATGTTAATCTTCGCGCCGTGTGATTGAATCATGCGGATTTTTTTATCGCTCGTGCCTTCGGGAACAAAAATTTCGCAGCCGATGCCGACGCGCCCGCAATAAGCCGCAACAGAATTTCCGGCATTGCCGCTTGAATCTTGCACGACAGAATCGACGCCGATTGATTTGCAGTGAGCAATGAGAATCGCCGCGCCGCGATCTTTGAACGATAACGTCGGCATGAAATAATCCATCTTGAGCCAAACGTCGTCGTTGAACTTGATAATTGGCGTCATACCTTCGCCGAGAGTGACTTTGCGCCACGAATCGTCGATAAGCGGCATGAACTTGCGATAACGGAAAATGCTCCAGGTGTCGCGGTCAATTAAAGCTTCGTCGAATTTGGGCGGCTTGAAGTCCAATTCCCACAGCCCGCCGCAATCACATTTCTGTTTGCGCGTATAAAGCTCTTCAGTGTGTCCGCATTTTGAGCAGATAAACTTCATGAAACTATCTCCTCTGTAAAACTATGTCGGGCGAATTTTCATGCCCGCAAAAAATTTTCCGCGACGATAATATCTTCGGGCGTCGTGACTTTGATATTGCGATAATCGCTCGTCACAACCTTCACGCGAATATTGAGGCGTTCAACTAAGCTTGCGTCGTCAGTACCGAGAAAATTTTCATCGGCAGCCCGTTCATATGCACGCAACAAAATTTCGCGACGAAAACCTTGCGGCGTCTGCACTGCGACAAGTTCACTGCGCGGCGGAGTATTTTTAACGAAACCTTCCTTGATGACTTTGATTGTGTCTTTGACGGGAACTGCCGCGATTGCACCGCCGAATTTTTCTGCCGAGTCAATCACCGCGTCAATCGTCTGCACGCTGATTAAAGGTCTTGCCGCGTCGTGAACAAGAATTATTTGCGCGTCGTCGGGCAAAAGTTTCAAGCCGTTCGCGATGGAAAATTGTCGTTCACTGCCGCCGATTGTCACCCGCCACGATTTTAATCCATTCGTCCCGCGCAGGAGTTGTTTGACAGTTTCGACCTCATGAGCCGCAACGACGACGATTAAAAAGTTCACGCGCTCGACTTGCGAAAAAGTTTTCAACGTCCGAATCAAAATCGGTTCGCCTGCAAGTTCAAGTAAGTTTTTATTCACGCCGCCGCCCATACGTCGACTTGCACCCGCCGCCGGAAAAATTGCCGTGACCATTTCAAATCAACCTGTAAGCGATGAGCCGACGAATTCCGACGATGACGCCCGCTTGATCGTTTGATGTCGTCTCGAATTTGGCAATGCGTTTCAAATCGGGATGAGCATTCGCCATGGCAAAACCGTAGCCGACAGCTTGGAGCATTTCAAAATCGTTGAGATAATCGCCGAACGCCGCGCACTCTTCCGGCTTAAAATTCATCACGCGCTGAATATTTTTGACGGCTTCGCCCTTGTTGATGCCGGGATTCATCACGTCAACCCAATAATCGGAGCTCAAGACGACTTGCAGAGTTTCGCGGAATTGAGCAAGCTTGTCGTAAATATTTTCCTTGGCGTGAGCTGTCGGATCGAACAGCGCGATTTTCAACGGCACATCGTCAATCTCGTCCCAGCTGTCGACAACGCCGTTATGCGTGTAATATTTGTCAAGCTCTGCATAAAATTCGGGCGTATCCTGTTCGCTGCGAAGGTAAGCGTCCTTTTTGCCGCAATAAACGCGCAGAACATTTTCAAAGCCTTCACTCGCCGCCAAAACTTTTTTAGCCGCATCAACGTCCAAAGGGCAGCTGAAAATTTCTTTGTCCTTGTACATGACGAGCGTCCCGTTTTCGCCGAGGAACAAAAATTCTTCGCGATATTCCGCAAAAGATTTGAGCAGAGAAAAATATTGCCGACCGCTTGCCGGAGCGAACAGGACGTTGCGCCGTTTAAGTTCAGCCATCGCCGCGCCGAAACCTTCGGGCAATTTGTTTTCGCTCGTTAAAAGCGTGCCGTCCATGTCGGAAAAAATTATCTTGACCATTGCAAATCCTCCGTAAAAAAATTTTTTTACTTACGCGAACGAGTGCCGACCTTTTCAGCCAAACGTTGACGCAATAAATTTTCAAATTCCGTCGCGCCCGATTGAAACGTGACTTCGACGCTGATAACGTAAATCGGAATGCCCCAGTCTTCTCGCGCAACTTCGGCGGGAATTTTGACGGCGTCCTTTTCCGTGACGATAATCATTTCCGCCGCGAACGAATCGGCTTGCCGCAAAATGTCTTCCATTTCCATAATCGTATAGTCGTGATGATCGGGATAACGCAGACTCGAAATAATTTCCGCGCCCAAATCGCGCAACGTCCTTTCAAACGACGCAGGATTTCCGATAGCCGAAACCGCCATCACTCGACGAGAGCTGATTATGTCAACGCCGATACCTTTGCCCGACAAATTCGTCGACCACTCGGCAAGCGGAATAAGACAGCGCGGTTGATGAATGCTCTCGACAATCTGCGCGGACGAATTGTATTTGCGGACAGTTTCACGAATCAATTCGCGGGAGCCTTCGCGAGCTTGATCAACTTTCGTCATAAGGCAAACATCGGCGCGACTGATATGCGACATCGATTCACGCAGAGTGCCGCGCGGGAGCAAATGCCCGTTGCCGAAAACAGACACCGCATCAATCAATAAAATATCCAAATCGCGAATAACTTGCCAATGTTGATAGCCGTCGTCAAGAATCACGACTTCCGCTCCGAAATTTTCAATGGCATATTGCCCGGTGACAGCACGTCGCGCACCGATTAAAACTGGAACATTCGGCAAATGTTTGGCGAGCATGTAAGCTTCGTCGCCTGCTTGAGCCGCGTCCATTTTGAGATCGTGACCGTCGCTGACAATGCCGACTTCGCCGTAAAATTTCGCGCGATAACCACGGTTGAGAATCACAACTCGATAGCCCATGTCGCGAATTTCTTTGGCGAGCCGTTGAGCCGTGGGAGTTTTGCCGGTGCCGCCGACCGTGATGTTGCCGAGACTTATCACGAAACAATTCAAGCGTTCCTTGCCCGAAAAGCCGAGTTCATAGCCGAGCAGTCGAAGATTGACTAGACCTTTATAAATCAGCGAGCCGAGATACAGCACGAAAATTATCAGCTGACTGAAACTGCCGCGAACGTCTTCATCGTGCATGAGCTTTAGAAAATACGTTTGCATATTCTCAATTTTTTCAGTCGTGCGCAAGTGCCGGGCATTTTCTTTAGCCTCGTATTCGGTCAACATTTTGCGAAGGAGCACTGCAGATTTTCGGGACGCTCCGCGATTTTCATGGACGATTGAAATTGTTTCCTGCTCAAGGCGTCGACGTTCGCCCGGTTCGTCGAAAAGTTTTTTAACCTGCGCGGCAAGTTCATCGGCATCGTTGACGGTCACGCAAGCATTTCGATTTTTAAACAGCGCGTGCAGGTCTTTGAAATTCTCCATGTGGTGCCCGACGATAATCGCCTTGCCGTGAGCCGCCGGTTCCAAAATGTTGTGCCCGCCGTGCGAAACGAGACTGCCGCCAACATAAATCACGTCGCCGACGCTGTAAACTTGTCCGAGTTCGCCAATCGTGTCAAGAATTATGATGTCTTCGTTATTTGGCGGACGCTTTTGAAGTTCAGTGCGAGTGCCGACCGTGAATCCTGCCGCCTTGCACAACGCAACGACTTCACGGGTGCGCAAAAGTTCACGCGGAGCAATGACAAGCCGAGCTTTCGGATGATTTTCGCGAATCGCCTTGAACGCCTTCAGAACAAAATTTTCTTCGCCGCGATGAGTTGAGCCCGCCAAAAAAATTTCCGTCGCGTCAGTCAATCCCATGTCCGATAAAATTTTCGCACGCTGCTCATCGGTCACGTC
>CAMNPA010000113.1 GCA_946547205.1 uncultured Selenomonadales bacterium
CTAATTGAACCACGTCATAACTTCTTGAGCCGCGCCGCGCAGACAAAATAAAATCGTTCTGTCGCCGGGCATTAAGATTGTGTTGCCGTTCGGAATGGCAGCTTTGTTTTTGCGAACGTAAGCGCAAACCAAACACGACTTCGGCAGGCGAACGTCCATCAATTTTTTGCCCGCAACTTTCGCGCCGCTCTGAACGATAACTTCAACTGCCTCTGCCCGCGCACCTTCCAATATCGACACGCTGACAACTCCGCCGCGCCGAACGAATGCCAAAACTTCCGCCGCAGATAACAGACGAGCAGAAATTACAACGTCAACGCCGACTTTCTCAATCAGTTCCGCGTATTCAGTCCGATAAACTCTGACGACGGTTTTTTTCGCGCCGAGATTTTTAGCAAGCAGAGCCATCATCAAGTTGAGCTTATCGTCTTCGGTCAAGCAAACGACAACGTCCGCCGACGCAATGCCTTCCTGCGCGAGCAAGTCAATATTTGTGCCGTCGCCGTAAATCGCAATGGAATCGCCCGTTAAAATCTGCGCAATGTTCTCGCAACGGTCGCGATCTTTTTCAATCACTTTGACGTTGACATTTGCATTGATGAGCATGACGGCAAGCGTCCGCGCAATTCTGCCCGCACCGATAATCATCACGCGTTCAAGTTTTCGCGAGTCCTGCTGAACGAAATTTGAGCTGAAATTTTCAATCGCCTTCGGAAAGCCGATGAAGTAGGCGTTATCGTGAACTTGAAGCGAATCGTCGCCGTGCGGAATAATCATTTGATGATCGCGGAAAATTAAACCTGCCAGCACGCCTTCCGGCAATGTCAATTTTTTCAGCGGAATGCCGATGTAACGACTGTCCTTGGTGATTTTGACTTCAAACAGGCGAATTTTCCCGCCCGCGAATTCGTCAACGTCAAGAGCGGCAGGCGTCATCAAGATTCGATAAATTTCGTGCGCGGCAATCACTTCGGGATTGAGCATCAAATCTATGTCGAAATTTTTTTTCAGATACTCTCTCGCCTCGCTGAGAAATTGCATGTCGCGAATTCGGGCTATCGTGTGTTTAATGCCGTGTTTCTTCGCCAAAATGCAGGCAACCATGTTGACTTCGTCGGTGCCGGTGACAGCGATAAAAACGTCCGCGCCGTTAATGTCGGGATCGTCCATCGTTATCGGGCTCGCTCCGTTAGCGGTTATCGTCAAAACGTCCAGATTATTTTTCACGGCGGTTAATTGCTCTTCTTCGCGATCGATAACGGTAACTTCCATTTGTTCGCTGCTCAAAAGTTCGGCGATTGTGTATCCGAGTTTGCCCGCACCGACAATTACCACGCGCATTTTAATCACTCCTTCCGCTCAAATGTACTATAAATCTTTTGCTTTGACAATCTTCGCGCGAACGGTCAATTATCTGAAGCTAAAAATTTTCTCGCCGAGTTACCTGTCGGCACATTACTCGGCGGAATTTTTTTTGTACAATCGACGAGACCGAATTGTTTATTTAGGAGGACTTAGCAGATGTTCTGTAAAAATTGCGGCACGAAATTGGAAGACGACTCAAAATTTTGCCCGAATTGCGGCGCGGCGATTGAAGAAAATTTTTCTGCCGATGAGCCGAAAATTTCGTCGAGCGATAAAACAATTTCCACGAATCCCGATGCACTCGTTTTAAAATCGGCGGCACCGCTTCCCGATAAATTCGACTGGATTAAGTGGATGTATTTTGTCGCACTTTTGCCGGCGGTCGTCAGTCCCGGAATTTGCATACTCAGCGTCCCGATTGTCATTATAATTCACACGTACCTTTCCGATTATCATCGCAAAAAAATCCGAAAGCAACGTTTCAAATTCGTCAGTCCCATAACCGCCGACGAAATTTTTAATAAGCTGGAGCCCGCGCTTGTAAAAAGATGGAACACGAAGGTTGCATTCGACAGAGAAGGCGATACGATTTCTGTTGAGTTTGAAAAAATTATCTACGACATAAATTTGATGGAAGACGGCACGTTTTGCATTTGGTGGCGACTTTCTTTGGCGCGAGCTTTTTTCTCCAATGCAGGCTATAAACAAGTTCGCACTGCCACGGGCGTCATAGCTTACGAATTGCAGCAAGCTTTCGGCGTCAAATGAAGTCGAGCTAATTTTTTTGGCAGCGGCTCCGGAAAATAAATTTTCGGCTCGTTCAATCGGACGGGCTTTTTTGTTTGACAGATTAAAATTTTTCCGATAACTTATCGCAAGAAAATTTTTTGAGGGAGTGAAAACGCTATGGACTTCGAGAAAATTTATCGGGAATTTGAATCTGCGCGGGCAAAAGACGACTTTGAAACGATGAGCACGCTAATTTTGCAGGCGACCAATTACGGCAACAAACTCATTACCGCCGGCAGAGTTAAAGACATTGCGCCCGAAGTGTTAAAAATTGTGGCATATAGTCATGTAATGATTCATCAGATAATGAGTTACATAAATTCCGGGCGCGCGGACAAGGCAAGAATTTATTTGAACATTCTTGCCGAAAACAACGTTGACACTTTCGACAAGTTCTTTCAGCTGAATTACCTATTGGGCAAGGCTCTTTACGCGACGAATGATTTTTCATGGGCAATAAAACTTTTCAACCGCTACGATGAAATTCGCGCGGCAAATTGGAATGACGTTGACGAGTTGAGTTTGTTTTATCAAGCGAATTGTTTTGCTCTGCTCGGCAAATTTCAAACGGCGGCTGAACTTTATGAGCTGATTCTTTCAATCAAAGCCGACTTTCCCGAAGCAAAGTGCAACTTGCAAATCGTTCGGCAGGGCACGAATAAAAATCTCGTCCGCGAAATTTCAAGCCTGTGGAACTTCCCGAATTGGCGCGACGTTCCGATTTTCATCAATGCTCGCGATCGGCTCGGCGTGATGAAAAAATTAATCGATTGGCTGTTGAACGCGGGCTATCGAAAATTGATAATCCTGGACAATCTGTCGACGTATCCGCCGCTGCTTGAGTATTATCGCACGTTGAAAATTGATTCGCGAATCAAAATCATACGGCTGGAAAAAAATTTCGGTCACAAAGCTCTGTGGCTGTCAAATGTCCTTGAAAAGCTCAAAATCTCGACGCCATACATCTACACGGACCCGGACATTTTGCCGATTGAAGATTGCCCGAAAGATTTCGTCGCGCGGCTGATGAAAATCCTCGACGCCAACCACGAGATTAGAAAAGTCGGGCTCGGACTCGTTTGGGAAGATATTACGTTCTCCGGCAAGAAAGGCATTCAAGACATCGAATCAAAATTTTATTCATATCCAAAGGTCGACGAAAATCTTTATCACGCGCAAGTTGATACGACGTTCGCGCTCTATTCAAACGTGCGGCATTACAATTTGCGATTTTCTCTGCGCACGACCGGCGATTTGCGGGCTTATCATTTGCCGTGGTATTTTGATTATGACAATTTGCCCGCCGACGAGAAATATTACATTGAACACGCGAGTAACAGCTCATCTCTTGCCGCGAATTTAAAAAAGTCACGGTGATATTTACAACGCAAAAGGCGGAAGTTTTCAGCTCCCGCCTTTTATTTTAGTGGAGACGGAGGGATTCGAACCCTTGACCCCCAGATTGCGAACCTGATGCTCTCCCAGCTGAGCTACGTCCCCGGTGACGCTGATTATAAACCTGCGCACGTTCAAAGTCAAGAATTTTTTGCAACGTTACCTTTGAGCCGACCGAGCCGATAGCCGAAAAATTTTGGCAACGTGACGTTGCATCCGGTTGAAAATCTTCAATAAGCCGTCGAGTTTTGCATTACGCGTTGCCTTTCAATCGACCGAGACGATAGCCGAAAAATTTTGCCGCGTCCCTGAAGATTGCGCCAATGCAGTCGAAAGGATTTTTTTTCGCCAAAGCAACGAGTTTCATCACGACGAATTTTTTGCCGGCACCTTCCGCAGAACCGAAAGTTTCGCGAATCCACGGCTCTTGAGCGTGAAATTTGCCGATCTCAACGTAGCGACGAAATTCTTGCGCCGCCGTGTAGTTGTGACTGTGAAAAACTTGCGCGTCCGCCGCGTAAAAAATTTTCCGACCGTCAAGCAACATTTTCGCCGCAACATACATGTCCTCGCACAAAGGAACGTTCGACGGAAAGCCGCCGACACTTTGCAGAGCCTCAACACGATACGCCGCAAATGAATTCGATGCGAACGCCGTCTTCAGCCCGAAAATTTTTCTGTCGTCGAAGGTGCGCAGTTGACTTTCCGGCGGATAATTGAATGCACGCAAAAATTTTGCCTCGTTCGTCGCGTCAACGTGCGGCAACTGTCTTCCGTATGATAAACCGACCGTTTTGTCCGCGCAGAAAATTTTTACGAGTTTGGCAAGCGAATCGTCGTCGTGAAGTAAAACGTCCTGCGTTAAAAAAATTATCACGTCGAGCGGCGAACTTTTGAGCAAATGTTCAAGTGCAAATTGTCGCGTCGCACCGTGATTGAAAGTTCTGCGCGGGATTGTCAGCACTTCCACGCCGAATTTTTTTGCAAGCTCTGCCGTGCCGTCCGTTGATTCCGAATCCACAATCAATTTGCGTGTCGAAAGTGACTGCGCGGCGATTTGTTCAAGCAACGTCCGAAATTTCTCGCCTGCGTTGAGCGTCGGGATTATCAAGCCGCATTTCATCAATAAAACTCCTAAAATTTTACGCGTATTTCATGACGACGCCGCGAATCATATCGGCAACCTTTTTCGTGTGGTCAAGAGCCTCTTCAACGTCTTCGAGAATGTCTTTCCACTTGATGAGATGAATTACCGCGCGACTGGCACCGTGCTCTTTGGCAGCCTCAACTGCCTCGTCGAAAAGAATTCCGATTTCCGCGCGATAAATCAAATCGCCTTTGCTCTCGTAGTCGGAAACTTTGTGAACAGCGTTAAGAATCTCGCGCTGATTTTTTTTCACGTCGCTCAAAAGTTTGAAGGACTTTACAAGTTCCGTCGTGCCGTCAACCAAAAGTTTCGTCAAATCCGGACTGCGCCGCGTCGAATGTCCCGCGTGATACATGATGATTCTTTGCAATGCGCCCTGCAACATGTCAACGCCCTTTGCAAGTTCGCCGGCGATTGAATAAATGTCTTCGCGGTCAATCGGCGTGATGAAACTCAAATTCAGCTTGTTAATTATCTTCTCGTTGATTTCGTCGGCTGTTGATTCCAATCCCAAAATTTCTTCGATGTGTTCGAGCGATTTGTTCGGGTCTTTTATCAGATCGTCGAGCATCACCGCGCCCAAATGAAAAACTTTGGCGTTCTCAACAAATAAATCGAAAAATTCCGTGTCCTTGCGAGAAAAATTAAACATTA
>CAMNPA010000114.1 GCA_946547205.1 uncultured Selenomonadales bacterium
TGTAAGGAGCCTCGCGAATGTCGACGAACTGATTGTATTTGTAATTCCAATCGCCCGACCAATAGTGATTCGCGTCGATTTGATGATATTCAAAGGCGCAACCGGGATCGGGCTTGATGCCAAATGCGAAGTCAAAATAAAACGTGCCGACAGGAGTTTTATGATCGCCTTCACGAGTTTTGCCCAGTCCGTTTTGTCCGATAAAGCCCGGCGTCGACATAATCTGTTCCCATTCGCCCAAAGAATTTTTCTCGTGCATTGAAATTATTGCCGACGAGCCGTAAGTTGCCGCCACGACGACCATTTGATTGACTTCCTGCGCGACGGGAAGATTTTGCACCCATTGCGGCGACGGTTGAGCCTGCGCGGACTGAAAGGCGAACATAATCACCGTGAGCACCGTCAAAAAAATTTTTCTCATGATATTACATCCTTTCGGGAGCAGAGACGCCGAGCAAATTCAGCGCGTGTGAAATCGTGTGACGAGTGACTTTGAGCAACGCAAGCCGAGCAATCGCCAAATCTTTTTCGACGCCCAAAATTCTGCAGTCGCGATAAAATGCGCTGAACGTCGACGCCAAATCGTAAACGTAGCGGGCAATTCTCTGCGGTGCATATTCTTCGGCAGCCTTCGCAATTTCGTCGGGATACTCGAAGATTTTGTTAATCAAGTCGACTTCCGCCGTTGAATTCATCAGCGAAAATTTCGGTTCACTGTCAATCGTCAAGCCTGCTTCCGAAGTTTGACGGAAGATTGAACAGATTCTCGCGTGCGCATATTGAACGTAGTAAACGGGATTGTCCGCGCTCTGCGACTTCGCCAAATCCAAATCGAAATCAAGTTGGCTGTCCGTCGAACGCATGAGGAAAAAATATCTCGCTGCATCGGTGCCGACTTCCGCCATCAATTCGCGCAGAGGAATCGCCGTGCCCGCACGCTTTGACATTTTGACAGCCTCGCCGCCTCTGAACAGACTGACCATTTGCAAAAAAATAATCTTCAACTTATCGGGATTGTAGCCGAGCATTTTCATCGCCGCTTTGACACGAGCAACGTAGCCGTGATGATCTGCGCCCCAAAGATTTATCAGTTCACCGAAGCCGCGATCGAATTTGTTTTTGTGATAGGCGATGTCTGCGGCAAGATACGTTGGCTCACCGTTCTCGCGAACAACTACGCGGTCTTTGTCGTCGCCGAATTTTGAACTTGCCAGCCAAAGTGCGCCGTCCTTCTCGTAAATGCCGCCGTTGGACTTGAGAATTTCAATCGCCGCGTTAATCTTGTCCGGGTGCAAAGTGCGTTCGCTGAACCAAACATCAAACTCGACGCCGAAATTTTCCAGGTCGTCTTTAAGCTCAAGCATCTTATCAACGTAAGCAAGTTCGCCCAAAATTTTCAAGCGTTCGTCTTCGGGCAAGGTGATGAACTTGTCGCCGTGCCGAGCAATGATTCTTTTGGTCGTGTCGATGATGTCGACGCCTTGATAGCCGTCTTCGGGAAAGTCAACTTTTTCGCCGAGCAATTCAAGATAACGCGCGTTGACGGATTTTGTAAGCTTGTCCATTTGATTTCCGGCGTCGTTGATGTAATATTCGCTCTCGACGTTGTAGCCCGCCGCACGCATGATGTTGACGATTGCCGAGCCTGCCGCCGCGCCGCGACCGTGTCCGACGTGCAAAAGTCCGGTTGGATTCGCGCTGACGTATTCAACTTGAATGGTGACGTTGCCTTTGTTCGGCAGGTGACCGAAATTTTTGCCCGCGTCGAAAATTTTTTTGAGCTCACGATAAATCACGTCGCCGCGCAGATAAAAATTCATAAAGCCCGCACCGGCAATTTCAATGCGTTCGATGATGTCGGAGCTGATTCGCGACTTAATCTCTTCAGCGATTTTTCTCGGCGATGTGCGGAAAATTTTTGCCGTCTGCATGGCGAAGTTTGTCGCGAAGTCTCCGAATTCTTTTTTTGGCGGAACTTCCAATGCCACGTCGGGCAGTGCGTCGGAAAATTTTAATGCGCCGTCATTCATAGCCGCTTCGACCGCCGATTTGACTGCCGCCGCGATTTTTTCTTTAGTCTGCAATTCATTACCTCCTGCAAAAAATTTTATGAGAATCTCGACGCGTTGAACGTGTCGAAAATTTTATAACTGGATGCAACGTCACGTTGCCCTCCTGCAAAAGTTTTCAAAGTTTATTCGGCGAATACGGCTTTATTCCTGCGCAACGATTGACACTGAAAAATAAATGTGATTTAATTGCCGCGAGCGGATGTGGCGGAATTGGCAGACGCGCCGGACTTAGGATCCGTTGCTTTCGGGCGTGAGGGTTCGACTCCCTCCATCCGCACCAAAATTTAATTAGGAATTAGGAATTAGAAATGAGGAATTGGGAATGGATTGGTTGTTGCTTATCGTTGCGGCTTACGTCGTCGGCTCCATACCGACCGGCTTAATTTTCGGCAAACTCATCTGGAAAAAAGATCTGCGACGCTTCGGCTCAAAAAACATCGGCGCGACAAATGCCTGGCGAGTCATCGGCAAGAAGGCAGGTCTTTTAATTTTTGTCCTCGACTTCCTTAAAGGTCAAATCGGCGTCTTAATCGGTTGCTGTCTCTTCGCAACGCCTGGCGCAATGGTCGTCGGCGGTCTCTTCGCGATGCTCGGTCACATTTTCCCGCTGTTCCTCGGCTTCAAAGGCGGCAAAGGTGTCGCGACGGGTCTCGGCGTCATCTCAACGCTCATGCCCAAAGTCACGGCGATTGTCGTTATCGTCTGGCTCGTTCTCGTTCTGATAACGCGTTATGTCTCTGTCGGCTCAATCGTCGCGGCACTTCTCACACCGATTCTCGCGGCACTGTTCAAAGTCCCGGCTGTATTCTTCGCGTTTGCATTGGCGGCAGCAGTCGTCATCGTCTGGCGTCACAGAGAAAACATCGCGCGCTTGAGAGCCGGTCGCGAAAACAAAATTTAAAGGCGGTGGATTCGATTGACAAAGAAAATATTTTTGCTCCTCGCGCTGATTTTGTTGACGGCAACGACGAACGTTGAGGCGGCGGAAAATGATTCTCCGTTCGATATTCTGACTTCGACTTATACGGAAGGCGCAAACGAAATACTCGCGTTGGTCAAGGCTAAGGAAGACGGCTCGTTAGGTTTTGCAATGCTGGACGTTTCGGCGAAGTCGATTGCTTTTGTCAACTACTCGCGCGAACTTTACGACTTCTACTCGAAAGAAAATCCGATAGTTTTCGGGCTGATGTTGCCGGATCAAAAACGCGGAGAGCTTGACGACAATTTAGGGCTGTGGAAAGAAAATTTTCACATCATGCCGGTTTACGCGGCGTTCAAAGTCGCAAGCGGTCAAGTCATTTGCCAAAAGCCGTTTTATTCGGCAAGCAGTCCGCAAGCCGCAAGCTATCAAGAAGAAATAAAAAATCCAATGCACGTGCGACTGATTGAAACGCTCTTAACTCATATGCCGCGCCTGCACGAACAAGTTCAAGCAAAAGGAATTACCTTGCCTTGACAAAAGATTGAACGTAAAAAAAATTTCCTCGCCAATGACGAGGATTTTTTTATTGCAACGGTTGATTATTTACGGGTGCGCATCCACGGCGGAATGTCAATCTCAACGTTGCTCGGCTGATTGGTCGTGTTGCTGAACGTCGGATTAAAACTTCCGAACGGCGATTGACGCGGCATTTCTTGAGCACGTTTGGGCGTGTTGTCGAAAACTTGCGGGCGAATCGGTTCACGTTCGCTGAAAGATTCTTCTTCGGACTCGTCGTCAAAACGCGTGGCAATGACAGTGACGGAAACTTTGTCGCCCAAAGATTCATCGACGCTGACGCCCCAAATAATTTCCGCGTCGGGATGAGCAGCTTCTTGCACAGTCGTCGACGCCTCGTTGACTTCCATCATCGACAGCGAATCGGTTGCGCCCATGATGTTTAACAGAACTCCGCGTGCACCTTGCAAACTCGTTTCAAGCAACGGAGAATCAATCGCGGCTTTGACGGCATCAACGGTTGCATTTTCGCCCGACGCTTCGCCAATGCCCATCAGCGCAGAGCCGGCGTTGCTCATGATTGATTTAACGTCCGCGAAGTCGAGATTGACAAGTCCGGGCACGGCGATTAAATCTGAAATGCCCTTGACGCCTTGACGGAGAATATCATCGGCGATTGTGAATGCCTGCGTCATCGGAGTTTTTTTGTCGACGACTTGCAACAAGCGATCGTTCGGAATTGTAATAATCGTGTCGACGTTGCGTTTAAGATTTTCAATGCCAATGTCCGCGTTCTTTTTACGTTTCGGACCTTCAAAGGTAAACGGTCGAGTGACGACGCCGACAGTCAACGCGCCGATTTCACGAGCACATTCCGCCACGACAGGAGCCGCACCTGTTCCCGTGCCGCCGCCCATGCCCGCCGTGATAAACACCATGTCCGAGCCGCGAAGAGCGTTTATGATGTCCTCACGACTTTCCATAGCCGCTTTCTGTCCGATTTCGGGTCGAGCACCTGCGCCGAGTCCGCGAGTAAGTTTTTCGCCGATTTGCATACGTTTCGGAGCAAGTGCGTTCAAAAGTGCCTGCGCATCGGTGTTGACTGCGATAAATTCCACGCCTTCCAAGCCGAGCGAGATCATTCGATTGACAGCGTTATTGCCGCCGCCGCCCACGCCGATAACTTTGATCTTCGCGAACTGATCTAAAGTGTTGTCATCAAGTTCAAACACATGTCATGCCTCCTTGAACTTCTCACCGCCTATTTAGACGGAGGGATTCTTGAGAAGATTGTATTTTAAGTTTCCTCCTTTAAAAGGATTACCTTATTCTCAAAGGCGAGTCCAAGTCGCCCATACACGGTCGCCCAAAGGTCTCCGCTTACTTTTTTTTTCATTGAATTTAATCTGCCCTCCTGTTAATTATTTGCCTGTCATCTCTTTTTACCCGTCACGATTCACCTTCTTGAAAGTTTAAGCTGCGTAGTTGTGTCGCGCTGCGGCGAAGGTGGATTATCTTCCCCCGAAAGGAAACCCGAAACGACTTCACTGTCGGCAATTCACGAGTCGTTGATTGTGTTTACACTTTTTTTAACGTGGCGGTCTTCCACGGTTGAAAATATATCTTTTGTAGTGCTAAAAGTCAATCGACAATTCTTTGCCGTCCAAAGAAGGATAATCTTGTCGAGATTTGTGTAAGATTTACCTTGGACTTACAAAAATTTCGTCGAGCTTCCGTGCCGATATTGTACTATAAAATTTTTCATTGTGAAAGACTTCGCGTCATAAATTTTTCAGCAAGCGTCGATTGAGTT
>CAMNPA010000115.1 GCA_946547205.1 uncultured Selenomonadales bacterium
GCAATTCTAATAAAATCTGCGCGGGAAAGGCTTAAAGCTTACAAGCGAGGTTTTGAACGTCATGGAAGAAAAAAATTCTATTACAAATAAAAATGACAGGCGCACAGTCTCCGTCGCGATAATCGGCGGCGCAATCATCGCGGCACTGCTGATTTTGTCGACGCTGTGGATAAATCGCTCCGAACGCTCCGGCACGATTGAAGCCGTTCATTCCGTGAGCGAACTTTATTTGCGCGAACTGACTGACCGCCGCGAACAAGTCATCACTGCCCGAATAAATGTCCGCGTCGACAACATTCAATCTGCGCTGAAAATTTTGTCGCCGAACGATTTGCAGAGCGTCGAGACTTTGAGCGCGTTCCTAAGCAAAATGAAAATTTTGTTCGGCGTCGATCAATTTGCCTTTGTCAACGCAAACGGTGTCATTTACACGCCCGAAGGCATTGCTCAAAACCGCGATGAATATTCTTTTGCCGACGAGACAATCGCCGCGCCGAAAATTTTTACCTCCGACTTGTCCGCGCAGGATAAAACCGTTGCCGTTGTCGTGCCCGGAAAAGGCGTGATGTTCCAAGGCGTGCCGATTAAAAATTGTTTTATTCAGCTGTCCATGTCGAAGTTTTTGGAAGGAATTCTCGTGCACACTACGACGGACGAAATGACGTTCTTCAATCTCTACTACACCAACGGCGAATCATTGACGGACGCGGTGCTCGGCGGACTGGAAAGCGGAACGAATCTTCTTGACGCGCTCGACACTGCAGTTTTCGATGACGGCTACTCTAAGGAGCAAGTCGTTTCCGATTTTGAGAACAATCGCGGCGGTATGGCGTCGTTTGAATTCAAAGGCGTCAAGGAAATGCTTTACTATCGTCCCGTGCAAAATACCGGCTGGTTCCTTACGTATCTGATTCGCGAAGAACAAATTGAAGACGAGATCGCCGCCGTAAGCTCCGATATGCGTCAACGCTCAATGCTCCAGATTTTGCTGACAGTCGTCGCAATGATTATCGTTTTCGCGCTGATAATTTCGCAGGCTCGCAAGAACGTTCACCTTCTGCACCAAAAGAAACTTGCCGAAACTGAAAGCCGCATCAAAAATGAAGAGATGGAAGAGAAACTTCGGCTGCAGACAAAACTTTTGAGCGAGGAACGTCGGCGGCGGCGGCAGAGCGAAATGATTCAGGCGTTGACGGCGGATTATCGGCTTGTCTATCATTTGAACCTTGACACAAATGAGGCTGTCTGTTATCGCGTTTCGCCGGAGATAAGCGAGTTGCTCAACCGCAAGCAAAGTGACGTTATCAGGTTCCAAGAGGCAATGCAGGCTTACGTTAAAAATTACGTCATTCCGACTGACCGCGAGGAACTTTTGAATTTCGTCAAGCCGGAAAATTTGCGTGAACGACTTGCGAACGAGGAAATAATTTCTCACCGCTATATCATGATTCGTTACGGCGAAGAACATTTCATGATGTTGCGCGTCGCTCGAATTGATGAAGGACTTCACGCGGTAGGTGTCGGCTTTGCGAACGTCGACGAACAAACGCGCGAATCACTTGCCCGCAATCAAGAACTTGCCGAAGCTCTTGCTCAAGCTCAACACGCCAACGTTTCAAAGACGACGTTTCTATCGAACATGAGCCACGACATAAGAACGCCGATGAACGCGATTATCGGCTTTACGACGATGGCATTGCGTCACTTTGAAAATCGCACGCAAGTCAAAGATTCGCTCGAAAAAGTTTTGTCGTCAAGCAATCACTTGCTCGGACTGATTAACGACATTCTCGACATGAGCCGCATTGAATCGGGACGCGTTGAAGTCGCGGAGCAGGAGTGCAACCTTTCCGATTTGATTCACAACTTGATTCATCTCATTCAGCCGCAAGTCACCGCTAAGCAGCAGAAATTTCACATTGACGCTTTCAAAGTCAAGAACGAGGACGTTTACGCCGACCAACTGAAAATTAATCAGGTGCTGATAAATATTTTGAGCAACGCGGTTAAATACACGCCGTCGACCGGCTCAATCTTCTTCCGCATTTCGCAATACGAATCCGATATTCCCGGCTGTGCAAAGTACGAATTCAGAATCAAGGACAACGGCTTGGGCATGAGCAAGGAATTTCTTAAGCACGTGTTCGACGCTTTTGAACGCGAAGAGACTTCCACCAAGAGCGGCATTCAAGGCACCGGCTTAGGTATGTCAATCACAAAGAAGATGGTTGAACTTATGGGCGGCGATATTTCCGTTGAGAGCGAGAAGGATAAGGGCTCGGAGTTCACCGTCACGCTTGATTTGAAACTTCAACAGAACGTCAAGCAAATTCCGATTCAAGAGCTTAACAATCTTCGCGCGCTGGTTGTCGACGATGACTTTAACACGTGCGAATCAGTAACGACGATGTTAAAGCAAATGGGAATGCGTTCAGAGTGGACGACTTCGCCGCGCGAGGCTGTCTTCCGCGCAGGACGTGCACTTGATGACGATCCGTTTGACGCGTACATTGTCGATTGGTTGATGCCCGACCAAAACGGCATTGAGACCGTCAGACAAATTCGCCGCGTCGTGGGCAACACCGCGCCCGTGATAATTTTGACGGCTTACGATTATTCCGACATTGAGCAAGAGGCTAAGGCGGCAGGCGTCACGACGTTTTGCACGAAACCTTTGTTCATGAGCGACTTGAAAAATGCTCTGTCACGTGCAATCAGCGGGCGCGATGATGACGATAACAAGCACGATGATTTATCGTCGACTGACTTCAGCGGCAAACGAGTCTTGCTCGTCGAAGACATTGAAGTCAACCGCGAAATTGCAAAGGCGATTCTCACCGAGATTGGGCTTGACGTTGACGATGCCGACGACGGAACCGTTGCCGTGCAAAAAGTCAAAACTGCGCCGCCGAATCATTACGACATAATTTTAATGGATGTGCAGATGCCGACGATGAACGGTTACGAGGCGACAAAGGCGATTCGCACGCTCAACCGCCACGACGCGAAGACCGTCCCGATTGTCGCGATGACTGCCAACGCTTTTGAAGAAGACAAAGACAACGCGATTAAAGCCGGCATGAACGACCACCTTGCGAAGCCGCTTGACATTCCGAAGTTGCTCGCGACGTTGAACAAATATTTGAAGTAGAGCTTTGAGCTTTGAGCTCGGAGTTTCAATTTTTATTTTTACATAACAGGAGGCAATGACCATGATTAAAGGCAACATGCTTTATGAGGGCAAGGCGAAAATCGTTTACGAGACGGACAATCCCGACGAATTGCTCGTTTACTTCAAGGACGACGCCACCGCCGGCAACGGAGCCAAACACGGCACCATTCAAGATAAGGGCGTTATCAACAACAAAATCAGCGCGTTCTTTTTCAAACAGCTCAAGGCTCGCGGGATTAAAAGCCACTTCGTCGACACAATCGGTCCGCGCGAAATGATTGTTAAACGTCTCGACATGATTAAGCTTGAAATTATCGTGCGCAACGTCGTCGCGGGCAGTCTCGTCAAACGTCTGGGCTTGCCGGAAGCTACGCCGCTCACTGCTCCGATAATCGAATACGACTACAAGAGCGACGAACTCGGCGACCCGATGCTTAATCGTTGGCACATCATGGCGTTGAAGTTGGCGACGATTGACGAAATGAACATGATTGAGCATTTGTCCTTGTCGATTAACGCTGTCCTGCGCGAACTGCTCAAAGCCAAGAACGTCGACTTGATTGACTTCAAGCTGGAATTCGGGCGCGACAAAGACGGCACGATTCTTCTCGCCGATGAAATTTCTCCCGATAACTGCCGCTTCTGGGACGCCGACACGCACAAGAAATTGGACAAGGATCGTTTCCGTCAAGACCTTGGCGGCGTCGAAGAGGCTTATCAAGAAATGCTCAATCGTTTGACCATGTGAGGATGTGAACTCTATGTTGAAAAAATTTTTTCTCGTGCTGTCAATCGGGCTGATAATTTTGGCGGGAGTCAAAGTTGAGGCGGCAGATGTTTACGTCGGCACGTCGAGTGCTACCGGTTGGGACTGCTACGTGATGACGGAGACGATTCAACGTTTCAACGGCGACATGGACTACGGCGGCGAAACGTATTGCCTTTATAATGTGACGTTAAAAATGATCACTCGCTCCGGCAACGTCCGTTATCTCGACTACACGTTTCATATCGGCAACTTCCCCATGTGGTTTGAAAATTCGCAAGGCTATAAAAGAAGAGTTACTCAAAAGGATACGCCGATTGAATGGAACATGCACAACGTCATAAAAAATTATTGAAGATTTTCGGGCGACTTGCGGTCGGCTGATAACGTCGACTGCTTGTCGCCAAATTTTTTGGAGGTTGAAATTTTCATGGCTGACAATCTGCACGTCGTCTATCGCATTTCAGACAAGGGCAACCCTAAGCCGAAACTTCCAAACGGCGGCAAACGTGACTGCCTGCGCAATGCCGTTAAAACTTTTGGCGCGAAAAATTTTCACGTGATAGCCGACAACTGCTCCGAACAGACGATTGAGGCTCTGAAGTCGACGGGCTTAAGTTTGGAAGTGACTGCCAACGGAAATTCGGGAACGTGTCGTTATATTTTCAGCGAAGTTATCAACCGTTACGACGCCGAAGATTTTGTTTATCTGCTCGAAGACGATTATCTTCATTTGCCCGGCAGCCGTGAAGCTTTGCTTGAAGGTTTGCAAATCGCCGACTATGTCACGCTTTACGATCATCCCGATATGTATCACCGCGACGGCAAAGGTCCGAATCCTTTTGTGCATGATAAGCAGCCCAAATGTTCAATCTATCTGACGGAGCACACTCATTGGCGAACAACGCCTTCAACGACGATGACTTTTGCCGCGCAGATTAAAACGTTGCTTGAAGACCGCGAACTTTGGATTAGACATTGCGTCGGAAAAATTCCTGCGGATTTTGCCGCCTTCGTGACTTTGACGGGACAAGACGATATGACTGAGGCAAGACGTTTGGCAAGAATCGGGCGCGGTGATTTGCTTCAAATTGTCGTAAATAATTTTCTGGCGGAGCGCAGAAAAAGATTGTTAATTTCACCGATACCCGGTCTTTCGACGCACGTCGAGATCGCTTATCTTGCTCCGCTGATTGATTGGAAAAAGATTTGAGGTGTTGAATTTTGAGTAAAAGAATTTTGGTGACGGGCGGCGCAGGATTTTTGGGCTCGCACCTTTGCGACAGACTTATCAACGA
>CAMNPA010000116.1 GCA_946547205.1 uncultured Selenomonadales bacterium
GTCTTATCACATCAGCGGAACAAAGCTCGTGAAGTGATGAGACCACGCGAACGAAAATTTTTTCAAGCTGACAACTTCCACGGTTGCAGCTTGATTTTTTTGGAGATGATTGCTTGAAAACGATAGCGGAAGTTTTGAATTCGGCGACAAGTCGTTTGGAAATGTGCGGAGTCGATTCGCCGCGCCTGGATGCCGAAATTTTGCTCGCGCACGTGCTGAATTGCCGAAGATTAAATCTTTACGTCGACGCGGAAAAAATTTTGCCGCTCGAAAAAATTTTGCACTTCAACGAGCTGATAACGCGTCGGCAAAAAAAAATTCCCGTGGCTTATCTCACGGGCTCAAAAGAATTTTTCGGGCTAAGTTTCGCCGTCAATGACAACGTTTTAATTCCGCGACCCGACACGGAAATTTTAACGGAGTTCGTCGGAGAATATCTGCGCGGACTCGGCGGCACGGTAAATTTTGCGGACTTGGGCACGGGCAGCGGAGCAATCGCCGTATCGATTCTGAAGTTCGTCAAAAGTTCTCGCGCGTGTGCAGTCGACATCTCGCCCGAAGCTTTGGAAGTCGCCAAATTCAACGCGGCAAAGTTTCACGTCGACGACAGGATAGAATTTTTCTGCGGAGACATGTTCGCGCCATTGACGGGAAAAATTTTTAACGCAGTCGTCTCAAATCCACCGTATATCCCGACGCGCGACCTTGAAACTTTGCAGGCGGAAGTTCAATCGGAGCCGAAGCTTGCACTCGACGGCGGACTTGACGGCTTGAATTTTTATCGGCGAATCATCAACGACGCACCGAATTTTTTGGCAAGCGGCGGACTTTTGGCTGTCGAAGTCGGTTTCAATCAATCAGCGGCTGTAAAAAATTTAATCGTCGCCAACGGAAATTTTGAACGCGTCGAAACGTTGAAGGACTTGGCGAATATTGAAAGAGTCGTTGCCGCGCACAAAATCGACTAAAGCAACATTCCGCAAAGCATTGACATTGCGCGAAGTTTTTGTTATTATCGCGGCGATTCGGAGAGGTGTCCGAGCGGTTTAAGGAGCCGGTCTTGAAAACCGGTGATGCTGAAAGGCACCGTGGGTTCGAATCCCACCCTCTCCGCCACGTTTTGAACTTTCAACTCTGCAAAGAGTTTCGGAAATATATCTTCGCCTTCGGGCGATTATTTTTAGGAAGGCGGCGGTTTTTATGGACAATACACTTTCCGACGAGCAGGACAAGTTGCGAATACTCATCACCGACGATTCGCGGCTCCTGCGCAAAAAATTGCGTGAAGAGCTGGAACGTCACGGTTGCGAAGTCGTCGAGGCAGTCAACGGCAAAGAAGCAATCACTTCCGTCCTTGAACAGGAGCCCGACGCCGTATTCATGGATATTGTTATGCCGGTTGTCGGCGGAATTGAGGCGTTGCAATTCATTCGCGAAGTCGCTCCAAATGTTCCCGTCATCATGTTAAGTTCAATGGACACGCCGCAAAAATTAATGCAGTGCCTGAAAATGGGCGCGATAGATTTCATTCGCAAACCTTACACCAAAGAGCAAATCGCTCACTCGGTCGCGACAATAAAAAAACTCAAAGCCAAACGTCTCGATAAAGCTATGGCTGAAAAATACGACGACTTTTAGCAATGAGAAATTAGTAATGAGGAATTAGGAATGATGACGACGCGAAATTAATTCCTCATTCCTAATTCCACATTCCTAATTGAAATAGCGGGGGGATTAACATGCCGATTATTGAGCAGAATACGGTTTCGGCGAAGAAAGGCAAGGGCGAAATTTTTATCACGCACCTTCTCACGCCAAAAGAAATGCTTGAAAAATGTTTTATGTTCGCCAAAGTCACAATTCCCGTCGGCGCGTCAATCGGCGTTCATAAACACATTGACACCAACGAGACTTATCACATTCTCCAAGGCACGGCGACTTATACCGATAACGGCAAAGTTTACGCGGTCAAAGCAGGCGATACGACTTTCTGCGCGGACGGCGACACTCACGGCATCGAAAACAGCGGCGACGAGGATTTGATTTTCATCGCGCTGATTATCAACACCAAATGACGTAAAATCTATTGCACCAATAAAAATCCTGTGCTAAGATACGCTCAAAACAAGGAAGGAGCCGATAACAATGGATATGACTATCGCGGCAATGTCGGTCGATTTGAGCATGGCGCGCGCTCAACAAGATCTGGGCATTTCAGTTTTGAAAATGGCAATGGCGGCAGATACTTCACTCGTCGAAGAGGCGTTGGAGGCAATCGAAAGCCTTGACCCTGCGCTCGGAAACAACATTGACATCTTGGCGTAAAAAGTACTTGATTTTTCTTAACCTTTCTGCTAAATTCTGCAGGTAATTTTTCAAAAGGAGGCGTCATTTCTATGACGAGAGCCGAATTGATAGTAAACGTTGCCGAAAAAGCAAAACTCGATCGCAAGAGCGCGGAAAAAGCAGTCGCGGCAACTTTTGAGGCGATTAAACAAGCACTGATCGAAGGCGACAAAGTTCAAGTCTTGGGTTTCGGCACATTCGAAAATCGCACGCGTGCAGCTCGCAAAGGTCGCAATCCGCGCACCGGCGAAGAAATCAGCATCGCAGCATCGAAACTGCCGTCCTTCAAAGCGGGCAAGAGCTTGAAAGAAGCTTGCAATCCCTAAGAAATTTTCAGCGGAGTCGGGCAAATTGCTCGGCTCTGTTTTTGTTAGCGGAGAAAAAAATGTTTGACATTGAAAATTTGCGGCGGGAACTGTTCACGTTGCAAGACGAGGCTTATCGAAATTTCCAAGCGAAAAACGTCCCGACCGTCGACCGTGAAAAATTTATCGGAATTCGTACGCCCGTCCTTTGCAAATTCGTGAAGAAATATTTTCGCGCCGAGGACAGGAAAATTTTTCTCAACACTCTGCCGCATAAATATTTTGAGGAAAATTCAATTCACGCGCTGTTTATTTCAGAGCTGAAAGATTTTGACGAGTGCTTGATCGCAACGAAAATTTTTCTGCCGCACGTCGACAACCGGGCAACATGCGATTCAATCTCGCCGAAAATTTTTGCGCAACACACGGCGGAACTTGACGCGGAAATTTCATATTGGCTGACGTCGGCGCAACCGTACACCGTGCGATTCGCGCTGTCCATGCTGATGAAATTTTATCTCGGCGAAAAATTCGACGTGCGACATCTGGAACGAGCGGCGGCAATCGATTCGGAGCATTACTACGTTCAAACGATGGCGGCGTGGCTTTTCGCGACGGCTTTGGCAAAACATTTCGACGCGGCGATAAAATTTTTGTCGGAGCGCAAATTGTCAACGCGAATTCACAATCGGACAATCCGCAAAGCTTTGGAGAGTCGGCGAATCACATCGGAACAAAAAAATTTTCTGCGCGGGCTGAAACTATGAAGACGGCGATTATAACAGGCGGCACATCGGGCATCGGATTGGCGGCGGCGAAAATTTTTACGGCTCACGATTTTAATTGCGTGCTCGTCGGCAGAAGTCGTGAACGTTTCGATAACGTCAAGTCGGAGCTCGGCGGCAATGTTGAATTCATTTCGGCGGACGTTGGCAATGTTGACGACTGCGACAAAATCATTTCGCGGACTGTGGAAATTTTCGGCGGCGTCGACGTGCTGATAAACAGCGCGGGCATTTATCACGAGGGCGCGATAACTTTGACCGATGAAAAAATTTTCGACGACATCTTTGCCACGAACGTCAAGGGCACATTTTTCATGACGCGTGCGGCAATCGGCGAGCTGATAAAAAGTCGCGGCTCAATCGTCAACGTGGCGAGCGATGCGGGAATTCGCGGCAATTATTTCTGCGCGGCATATGCGGCATCAAAAGGCGCGGTCGTTGCGTTCACGAAGTCTCTTGCGCTTGAATTGGCGAGTTTTCCGGTCAGAGTGAATTGCGTTGCTCCAGGCGATGTGTTGACGCCGCTAACTCAAGCTCAACTCAAATCGTCCGGCTCAACGGTCGACGAATTGGCGAAAATTTATCCGCTCGGCAGAATCGGCACGGCAGATGAAGTTGCGGCGGCGATTTACTTTTTGGCATCGGAAGCGGCAAGTTTCATCACGGGCGCAATTTTGACTGTCGACGGAGGCTTAACGGCGTGAACGTCTTGATTTTGTCGGCGTCAATCGGCTCCGGGCACACAAAGGCGGCGCAAGCAATTCAATTAGGAATTAGGAATGAGGAATTAGGAATTGAGTCGCACATTGTGGACTTCATGGCGCGTGACGTGTCGACGCTGAATTGGCTGACGAAAAAATTTTATCTCGCCGCGCTAAGATTCATTCCCGATCTTTACGACAGAATTTACAAATTCGCGGACGGACGCAAAGTCGGAGTCACGGCAAGATTTTTGTCTTCCGCGCTGATGTATCTGCCATTCGCACGCCTGCTGAAAAAATTTCGTCCCGACGTCGTGATTTGCACGCATCCGTTTCCCGAAGCTGCGGCGTCAATGTGGAAATTCCTTCACGCGAAATCGGCGGAAAAATTTTTGCTCGCGACGGTGCTGACGGATTATTCACTGCACGAGATTTGGATTTATGGCGAAGTTGACGCGTACTTTGTCGCCACGGAAACGATGCGTCGTGAACTTGCCGCACATTGCCGCGCAGGACAAAAAATTTTCTCGACGGGCATTCCAATCGACAAAAAGTTTTCAGCACTTGAAAAGGTCAGCGATTCATCACGCACGACGATTTTAATCATGGGCGGCGGTCTCGGACTCGGCTCGATTGAAGAGACGTTGACGGAGCTCGAAAAAATTTCCGCACCGTTGCAAATCATCGTCGTCGCCGGACAGAACGAAAAACTTTTGACGCGGCTCAAACGTCTGCGCGAAAAAATTTCTCATCCCGTCGAAGTGCTCGGCTACGTCACGGACATTCACAAGCTTATGGCAACTTCGGACTTGCTGATTACAAAACCTGGCGCATTGACAATGACGGAAGCTTTCGCGGCGGGACTGCCGTTGATTTTGCACGCACCGATACCCGGACCGGAAGCACTGAACGCGGCATATGCAGTGGCTCACGGCGCGGCGATTGAAGTCGGCTCACGAAAAATTTCGGAAGTCGTCACGGAGCTTTTAAATGAACCTGCGCGGCTCGACGTGATGAGACATTGCGCAAAAAAAATTTCTCGACCGTTGGCGGCGCAAGAAATCGTTCGCCAAATAAAAACTCTGTGCTGAAGTGAC
>CAMNPA010000117.1 GCA_946547205.1 uncultured Selenomonadales bacterium
TGATTTTGTAGACTTCGTTAATCAAATCCCAGTAGAAAATTCCGCTGCCGCCGAGTGGATCCGCGCCGACTTTCAAGCCGCTGTTAATGACCGCGTCCATATCGATAACTCTGCCGAGAGCCTCGACGTAAGGGCGCATGTAGTCCATGAAGTGCACGTTGTCCATTTTAACGGCTTTCTCGAACGGAACGCGCTTAACAACTTTGTCGACGCCTTGAGCAATAATTTCGTTCGCGCGATTCTGAATGATTTTGGTCGTCTCTGCAGAAGCCGGACCGCCGGTCGTCGGGTCGTATTTGATGCCGCCGTCAGTCGGAGGATTGTGCGAAGGCGTAATAACGATACCGTCAGCCTGTTTAGCCTCTTTGCGTTCGTAGTTGTGCGCGAGAATGATTCTGCTAACGACGGGCGTCGGAACAGGTTTGAAGTCTTCCTGCAGAATGATGTCGACACCGTTTGCCGCCAAAACTTCAACGCAAGAACGAAGTGCCGGCTCGGAAAGTGCGTGAGTGTCTGCGCCGATGTACAACGGACCTTGAATCTTTTCGGCGGTGCGATATTCGTAAACCGCCTGCGCAATGGCAAGAATGTGCTGTTCGTTGAAGCTGCGAAGTTTGGAGCTGCCGCGATGTCCGCTTGTGCCGAATGCAACGCCCTGCGTCTTATTTTCCGGATCCGGCGCGAGAGTGTAGTAATCGCTTATCAAGGACGGAAGGTTGACAACGTTTTTACTCATAATGAGTCCTCCTTTGATTAAAGAAATTTATCGCCACGCTCAATTAGAGCGACTTCGACGTTAAATGACGGCGTTGCAAACGTTCAATTCAACCGGCGTGTAACCTGAAACTCTGTCGCTGTAGCCGTCGGAATTCTCGAAATAATACGCGCCGTTTGACAGCCAAAATCTGTAGTTGATGTAATACGGTCTGCCGGAAGGATAGCAAACGACTGTACAACGAAAGCCGCCGTAATATTTGCTGATGGTCTCGGTCATCAAGTAGCCGCGAAGTCCGCTTGCCGGAAAAACTCCGCAGTCGTAGTTGTAAGCTTGAGCAGAATGATTTTGCCCGATCATCAAGGCGAACGTCAGAATTATTACCGCGAGAAACTTTCGCATTTCAACTCGTCTCCTTCAATCGTCGGAAATTTTTCGGAAGTCGTAAAGAGTCACGGCTTTATTGTCGGTCGGATATTGTTCGGCTAATTGGAAATTGTTCTGCTCCATGGTCTTAATCAAAAATTCTTCCGTGAAGTCGGTCAAGAAAGGATTTTTCCAGCGGAAGTCGCTTATCATTTCTTGCCTGTTTATCGGTCGGCAAATCATCAAGACCTGCTGTTGAGCGGCGTTGCACATGTTCGCCAAAAATTGCGGGAGATTTTCCACATACTCGGCGGTAAACGCGCAAAGGCACGTATCAACTTTTATATCGGGAAAATCTTCGTTGAAGTCGCAGGCAATAACTTCGTCATCGTGCGCTTTGAAGTCAACGGGATAATACTCGATGTTTTCGGCGCAAAGTGACTTAACAAATTTGTCTTTCCTGCAGCCGACATCCATCAAGCTCGTGCAGTCGAGAATCAACTTCATCATTGCGAACTGAAGCCTTTCTTCCACACGTGAGCTGCAAGGATCGTAGGAAGATTCAAAGTTTTTCAGGTTATTGAAGCGGTAACCGATAAGCCGCATCTGCTCAACTTTGTAGTTGCGCAATTCGTCAATGAACGGTTTAAAAAGATGACGTCTGCCCGTATTGTCCGGCACTTGATAAGTATTCACGCCGGGCACATTTCCGTTTGCCTCAACAAGTACGGCGTCGCCTTCAGTGTTTATGGCAATGTCCCAAGCTATGCGGCGCAAATGCGGCAACATTCTCGCCATCTCCGTGACGGCAGAACGAACTTTTTCCCACGAAGGATATTGAAAGCCTTTGAACGTCTTGCCGGTATCGGGATGTTTTTCCGCGCGCTCATGGAATTCGTTCACCGCATCGGAAATGATTATTCCTGTTTTGGAATCGATGACAACGGAATAGCCGCCGCCGCCGAAATTGTCAACGACTTTGCCGACTCTGCCGAACCTGCCGCTCGTCGTCACAATGTGAACCACGCCGTGAATGTCGAGAATGGTATTGACGCGAATCGTGTTGACGGTGTCGGGACAAAACGCGCTAATTTCTTCGTGCTGAACGATGAGTTCTTCCAAAAGCCGACGTTTGCCTTTGAGCTTGTTAAAAAGTTTCTCAACGTTTTTATCAGGAGTTACATTGACGATTTTTGCGCCGACGCCAAAACTTGAAGCAATCGGCTTGGAAAAGAATCGCGGATGCTTTTCGACAAAGGCTTGAAACTCTTCAAAAGTGCATTTGCGCATACTAAGCCAGTCTCTGTGAAGATAATCGCAGAAAAGTTCATTCGTCTGCGATTTGTCATTTGCCAACGTCACGTAAAGATAATCGTTGCAAACAAAGCGAATCATATTGTTATAGCCGTCCGTGACAAAGCCGCGCCGTCCCAAATAAGATTTTTTGTAGAACTCAAAGTCAAAGTAATTGCTTGCAGATATGCTCGGTTGTTTCAGTTTAAACAACACATAATCGCAAAAGTAAATATTCAAATCCGTTTTAGTTTGTTTGAGCGGCTTTTGAGCAGAAAATTTTTTTTGAAAAGAGCCATAAGCTTTTTCAAACTTTTCATCTGTCCAGTTGCACGCAGAACATATTTTTCTTTTCATCGCCGCATCGAATTCAAAATCATCACCCAAATAATCGCTCGGCACGTGCTCATCGGAAAGTTGAAGTTCCTTCAAGACTTTGAGCGGGAATTTCAGCCCCAAGAATTGACACGCCTTGAAGACGCCTTCCGATAAGCCGTAAAAATTTTTAGTCGCCATTAAACCACCTGTTCATTTGCTAATTTTTCTGAAGTCGTAGAGAATAACCGATTTATCGCCACTCGGATAGCGTTTATCCAATCGGAATTTGTTTTTCGCCATGGTCTTAATCAAAAATTCTTCCGTGAAGTCGGTCAAGAACGGATTGCGCCATCTGAATTCAATATCGCGTTCCTTATCAACAGGACGGCAAATCATCAGAATCTGCTTTTGCGCGGCGTTGCACATGTTCGCCAAAAATTTCGGAAGACGTTCCGCAAACTCGGCGGTGAAGGCGCAAAGGCACGCATCGGCTTTTATGTCGGGAAAGTCCGCGTTGAAGTCGCAGGCGATAATCTCGGCGTCGTGCGCTTTGAAGTCGACGGGAAAATATTTCACGCCTTCGGAACAAATCGATTTGACGAGCTTAGAATTTCTGCAGCCAACGTCCATTAAACTTGAGCAATCGGGAATTAACTTATCAATCGCAAATTTCAATCGGGAGCCGGTGCGCAACGGAGTTTTGTAAGCTGAATCGAAATCTCTCAAGTTGTTTTCTCGATAGCCCAAAATGCGCATGTGTTCTTCTGTGTATTGCTTAAATTCTTCGACCACCGATTGATAGAGATGTTTTCTGCCCGTGCTGTCCGGTGCTTGCAAAGCGTCTACGCCCGGATTTTCTGCGTTCGCTTCAATCAGAACAATTTCTTCCTTGTCATTAATGGTAATGTCCCAACCGACGTAACGTATTCGCGGCAACAACTTCGCCGTTTCCGTGACGGTCGCCCGAATTTTTTCCCAGCAAGGATATTGAAAGCCTTTGAAAGTTTTGCCGGTATCGGGATGCTTTTGGGCGCGTTCATGAACTCTGTTAATGCCGTCCGATGTAATTAGCCCGGTTTGCGGATCCACAATGACGGAATAGCCGCCGCTGTGGAAATTGTCAGCCACATTTCCCATTCTGCCAAATCTGCCTATTCCCGCCAAAATGTTAACCGTGTTGTGATGATCAAGCAAAGTATACAATCGGACAGTATTTACCGTGTCGGAACAAAACGCGCTCAAAGACTCGTGTTGAGTGACAATCTCTTCCAAAACACGATTCTGCGATTTAAGGCTTGCAAAAAGATCGTCAAGATTTTGGTCGGGCGAGATTTGAATAATTTTGGCACCGAGTCCGCCTGTTCCGGTCAGTAACTTTGAAAAGAAACGCGAATGCTTTTCAACAAAGGCTTTGAAGTCCTCAAAAGAACATTTGCGCGGATTAATCCAATCTCTGTGCAGAAATTTGGCAAAAAGAGCGTTCGTCGTGGATTTGTCTTGCGTCAAAAATAAAGCTTCGTATTCATTGCACATCGTAACTATCGAGCGGATGTACCTGTACACCAAAAACGTGCGCCGCTCTTCAAAAGTTTTGTTATAAAATTCAAAGTCAATGTAATTGCCATAGTAAGCACCGAGTTGCTTGTTGACAAACAACACGAAGTCGCAGAAATAAATATTTAAATCCGTTTTGGTTTTTTTGAGCGGCTTCTGCCCGGCAAATCTTTTGGCGAAAAGTTCGTATTGCTCGTTGAGTTTTTTTATAGACCATTTTCTCGCAGAGCACAATTTTTTCTTCGTTGTCGCGTCCAATTCAAAGTCGTCGCCAAAATAATCGGATGGCATGTGCTCATTGGAACTTTGAAGTTCTTTCGGGACTTCGGACGGAAATTTCAGCCCTAAGAATTGGCACGCCTTGAAGACGCCTTCCGATAAGCCGTAGAAATTTTTTTCAAGCTCCATTTGATCTACCGTTATAAGCCGCGAATTATCGCAAGCAACTCGTCGCGCTTAGTTTCCATTAAAGCTTTGTCGCCGCGTGATTCGACGTTCAAGCGAATGTAAGGTTCCGTTTGTGAGCCGCGAAGATTGAAACGCCACGTCGGGAAGTCGACGCTCAAGCCGTCAACGTGATTAACTTTGCCCGTCGCTCCGTAAATTTTTTCAATGTGCGCCATAATCTCTTTGACCTTGTCGACGCCGCTGACCTTTGTATTAATCTCACCGCTGACAGGATATTTCGCAAGCCGCTCCGCCATCAACTGCGACAAAGTTTCATCGGTCTTGCTCAAAAGTTCGAGAATCAAAAGCCAAGGAATCATGCCGCTGTCACAATAATAAAAATCGCGGAAATAGTGATGAGACGCCATTTCGCCGCCGTAAACCGCATTTTCCGCACGCAAAGTGTCTTTCATGTAATTATGCCCGGAACGACACATAATCGGTGTGCCGCCGAGACTTTCGGCAATGTCAATCGTGTTCCAAATGGCGCGCGGGTCGTGAATGATTTTTTCGCCGCGAT
>CAMNPA010000118.1 GCA_946547205.1 uncultured Selenomonadales bacterium
CCTCTCACGGCGGGTTCAAGGGTTCGAATCCCTTAGGCGTCACCATAACGAAAACAACAGGGCGTTGCGTGCGGCAACGTCCTTTCGCGTTTTGAAGGGGGATATTTATGAGAGAACAACAAATTCGCGCGGCATTGGCAAAGGCGGTCAACGACGTTCGCGAAAAAAATCCGTTGGCACCGTCGATAACGAACACGGTCACTCAAGACTTTGTCGCCAACGCACAACTGGCAATCGGCGGCTCTGCGGCAATGCTCTATCTGGCGGACGAGTGTGAATCAATCGCCAAAATCGCACCGGCATTTTACATCAACATGGGAACTGCAATGCCGTTTTACGCGGAGACTTTGCCGAGAACGGTTAAAGCTCTCTTCGCGAATCAAAAGCCTTGGGTGCTCGATCCGGTCGGCATCGGACTTTCGGACTTGCGCACGCAGATTTTAAGTCAGCTGAAAATTTACAAGCCGTCAATCGTTCGCGGCAATGCCTCTGAAATAATTTCGCTGGCAAAACTTTGGGGACTGATTGACGCGTCGCAAGGCGGACAAGTTCGCGGCGTCGACACGACCGAAAAAGTTTCTGCTGCCAAACCGTCTGCCATTGCCATTGCGAAATTCACCGGCGGAGCCGTTGCAGTTTCCGGCGAAGAAGATTTGGTAACCGACGGCAACGAATCGATTCAATGCGCGGGCGGCTCGATTCTCTCAACGAAAATCACGGGCAGCGGCTGTGCACTCGGCGGCATTATGGCGATTTATTTGGCAGTCACGACACCTTTCATTGCGGCAGTGGCGGGCACGACGATTTTCAATTTGGCGGGCACAAAGGCAGCGGCTCAATCGGATGCTCCTGCGAGTTTCAAAGTTGCGTTCCTTGACAACCTGTACGAATTGACGGGCGAGGAAGTCGCTGATAATTTCCGTGTCGTCGGCTCAATGGAAGAAATTTTCGACTTCGCGTTGCAGTCTCAAGAGCTCAAAAATATTTTGGGGTGATTGATTTGAATACGTTAATTGCCGTGGCGATTGCGCCCGTCGGTGTCGGCTCCGAACTTAGCGGCGACGTTGCAGAGGTCGTCAAAGTCATTCGCGAATCGGGCTTGCCGAACAAAACTTACTCGATGTTCACGGAGATTGAAGGCGATTGGGATGAAGTTATGGCTGTCGTTAAGCGCGCGACTTTTGTTTTGGCGGAAAAGGGAATTCGAACGGAAGTCGTCTTGAAAGCGGACATTCGCCCCGGATTTGTCGGCATGATGGACGGGAAATTGACTCGGCTCGCTCAAGCACTCGATGAAGATTCGACGCCGCACCTTGTCGCCAAAACAAAGGCAAAACTTTTGGAGGTCGTGCGATGAATATTCGCGAACGTTTGGACATTTCCGCTTACTTGGTTATCGGGCAAGAGAACACGTCGCGCCCTGTGGAAGAAGTCGTTGCGGCGGCTGTCAGTGAAGGCTTTACCTGCGTACAAATTCGCTCGAAAGTCGCCACTGCCCGTGAACTGATTGCGACGTTGGAAAAATCTGCGCGGGCGATTCGTGAACTGGGCAAGAGCGATTCGGTTGCGTTGTTGGTCGACGACAGGCTTGATGTTGTGTTGGCGGCGCGAGAAGTCGGCATAAAAGTTGACGGAATTCACGTCGGACAGAGCGATATTCCCGTTGACGTGTGCCGAAAATTTTTGGGCGAAGATTCAATCGTCGGCTTGAGTGCTCGGACGGAAGAGCTTATCGACTACGTTAAAGGCGCGGACGTTTCGCAGATTGATTATTTCGGTGCCGGGCCGCTGCACAAAACTTTGACGAAGCCCGATTGCGGCAAAACTTCGGACGGACGAATTATCACGCACGACTTTAATGAAATTGCCGAACTCGCTAAAGTCAGTCCGATACCTGTTGTTGTCGGCGGCGGCGTGAAAGTCGCTGATTTGCCAGCATTAGCCGAAACAAAAGTTCAAGGATTCTTTGTCGTGTCGGCAGTCGCAGGCGCGGACGATCCAAAGCTTGCGGCTCGTGAACTCGTCGCGGCGTGGAAAAAATTTTCAGCCCGATAAATTTTGGCGTAAAAAAATCCGTCGGTCTTGGGATTCAGACTGTCGGATTTATTTTTTTGTAAACTCTTTGCTCAATCGTCGCGAGCCATGAGATATTCGGCGGGCTTATTGAAAAGTTCTTCGGCACGTCGTCTGCCCGACGTATTAAAGCAATTTTTTTGTGCGGCGTTGACTTTGCAAATTAATTCGGCTAATATCCTGCCATAAATGCTGATAATCACGAAGATAACTTGAGGAGGCGAGACAAAACTTTTCGCGAGATATAAAACTTTTACAGGAGGAAAAAATTTATGAGCAATGCAGAACTGGACTTACAATCTCTGATTAAACAGTCCGAAGCGCAAGAAAATTTTCCCGAAGTATCACTTGACGAGTTCACACCGCCGACTTATGACGCCTGGAAAGAAGCGTGTATCGCTTTACTGAAAGGCGCACCTTTCGAGAAAAAACTTTTCACCAAAAATTATGAGGGCATCACGTTTGCGCCAATGTATTTTCACAACGACACGGAACCGATTCAACCGAAAACTTATCCAGGCATGGGCGACTATCTGCGCGGCGTGACGGCGAATGGTTACGTTTGCTCGCCGTGGAAAATCGCTCAAGCCTGCGACGAAACTTTTCCTGCCGACAACAACGAACTGCTCAAACACGAGATTGACAAGGGCAGCACCGTTTACAACGTCAAAGTTGACTGCGCGACCCGCAAGGCTAAGGACGCCCGCCAATGCGAACACATCGGTAAACACGGCTGCTCTTTGACGACTCTCGGCGACGTTGAAACACTGCTCAACGGTCTCAAGCTCGACACTTATCCGCTCTATGTTTATGCCGGCGAAAGTTCATTGCCACTGCTCGCGCTGATTGTTGCGGCCGGCAAGAAAAACGGCGGCGACGTTTCAAAACTCAACGGAATCATCGGCGCGAATCCAATCGGCGAATACGTCGGCAACGGTCGGCTCGGTCAAGATTTGGATAAACTCTTCGACGAAGCGGCAACCGTCGCGAAATGGACAATCAAGAATGCTCCCGCTGTCAAAACGATTTTCGTCAAGAGCAACGTCTTTTCAAACGGCGGCGCAAATGACGTGCAGGAAGTCGCTTACACAATCGCAACGGGCGTGGCTTATCTGCGTGCACTGCTCGAACGCGGCTTGACGATTGACGAAGCGGCGTCTCAAATTATGTTCGGCTTTTCAATGGGCGCGAATTTCTTCATGCAAATTGCCAAGCTCCGTGCAGTTCGTCCGATTTGGGCGCAGATTGTCAAAGCGTTCGGCGGCAATGAAGAATCTCAAAAAATTCACGTTCACGGACGACCCGCGAAATTTTTTGCAACCGTTTATGATCCTTACGTCAACATGCTCCGTGAGACCACTCAACTTTTCAGCGGCGTTGTCGGCGGCGTTGACAGCTTTGAAAATTCCACGTTCGATGAGCCCGTCCGCAAAGGTGACGAATTCAGCAGACGCATTGCCCGCAACATGCAGATTATCTTGCAAGAAGAATTCGGGCTTTTGCAACCGATTGATCCTGCAGGCGGCTCGTGGGCAGTCGAAACGCTCACCAAAGAGATTAAAGAAAAAATTTGGGCAGAGTTCCAAGTCATCGAATCAAAAGGCGGTATCGTTGCCGCGCTCAAGGACGGTTATCCGCAGGACGAAATTGCCAAAGTTCTTGACGCTCGTTTCAAAGCTGCGGAGACTCGCAAAGATCGTATCGTCGGAAACAACATGTACGCCAACATGACCGAAGAACGCATTGACGCCCGCGCAGAAAGTCAAGCCGAAAATATGAAGGCTCGCAAGTCGGCGATTGAAACTTTCCTCGCGAACGTCGACGCTAAATCCGCTCTCGCCAATGTCAAAGCTGACGACGTTGACAGCGTGATTAATGCGGCTCAATCGGGCGCGACCATTGCCGAAATTCGCAAGGCTCTCGGCACGGCTGATGTTGCTGAAATTAAAACTATTGCGGCTCATCGTTGGAGTGAACGTTTCGAGGCTCTGCGCGAAGTCACGGAGAAATTCAAAGCTCAAACCGGCGACAACGTTAAAATTTTCCTCGCGAACATGGGACCCATTCCGCAACATAAAGCCCGCGCAGATTTCACTACGGGATTTTTGCAAGTCGGCGCGTTTGACGTTTTGGGCAACAACGGCTTTAAAACTGTCGACGAGGCGGCACAGGCGGCTAAAGAGTCCGGCGCGGATGCAGTCGTCATTTGCTCAACCGACGCCACTTATCCCGAAATTATTCCTGCGCTTGCTCCTAAACTTCATGAAGTTTTGCCCAATGCGACGGTATTTTTGGCGGGCGCGGCTCCTAAAGATTTGAAAGAAACTTACGACGCGGCGGGCATTGACGAATACATTCACGTCAAAGCGAATTGCTATAAAATTCTTCAAGCTCTTCAGCAGAAAAAGGGGATGGCATAATGGCTGAATATAAAAATCCTGACTTCACGCAGATTAATCTTAGCGACGCCCCGGCTTCTGACGCGGCAGAGTGGAAGTCCAAATTTGAACAGGCGGCAAAGGAAGATTACGACAAGCTGATTTATAAGACGATGGAACATGTTCCCGTTAAGCCGCTGTACACGCACGACGAATATGCGCACATGAATCATTTGGATTTCGTGAGCGGAATTCCTCCGTTCCTGCGCGGGCCGTATGCGACAATGTACGTCTTCCGTCCGTGGACAGTTCGTCAATACGCGGGCTTTTCGACGGCTGAAGAGTCCAACGCATTTTATCGCCGCAACCTTGCCGCCGGTCAAAAAGGTTTGTCAATCGCATTCGACTTGCCGACACATCGCGGTTATGATGCTGACAATCCTCGCGTTTTCGGCGACGTTGGCAAGGCAGGCGTTTCGGTCTGTTCAATGCTCGACATGAACATTTTGTTCAGCGGCATTCCTCTTGACCAAATGTCCGTGTCAATGACGATGAACGGCGCAGTTCTCCCGATATTGGCTTTCTTCATTCAGAGCGGCATTGAGCAGGGCGTTGACAAATCGATTCTCAACGGCACGATTCAAAACGACATTCTTAAAGAATTCATGGTGCGCAACACGTACATTTATCCGCCCGAAATGTCAATGCGAATCATCGGCGATATTTTTGAGTACACGACGAAATATATGCCGAA
>CAMNPA010000119.1 GCA_946547205.1 uncultured Selenomonadales bacterium
CGCCCAAAACTTTTGCAGTGCGAAAATTAATTCCTGATACTTCAATCAAGCGACCCCCTTTTTCAATTAGGAATGAGAAATTAGGAATGAGGAATTAATTTTTTCTGCGTTACCATTCCTAATTCCTAATTCCTAATTCCTAATTCCTAATTAACTCAAGCGACTGCAAGCCTCAATGGTATTCTCGCGACTGTTAAACGACGTTAAACGCAGATAACCTTCGCCGCAAGGACCAAAGCCTGCACCGGGCGTGCCGATGATGTGATGTTTTTTAAGCAACACGTCGAAAAAGTCCCAACTGCTCGGAATGTCGGCAGGAGTCTTCAGCCAAATGTAAGGCGCATTAATTCCGCCGTAAGTCGTCAAGCCCGCCGCAGTCAAGCTCTCGCGAATGATTCGGGCATTTTCGAGATAGTAGCTGACGAGTGCTTTAACTTGTGCCTGCCCTTCGTCGGAGTAAATCGCTTCCGCGCCGCGTTGAGTGATGTAACTGGTGCCGTTGAATTTTGTCGTGTGACGACGCGCCCACAATTTTTTAAACGGAACTCGCTCGCCCGTCGACGTGGTGCCCGTCAAATTTTCGGGAATGACAATGTAGCCGCAACGTGTGCCCGTGAATCCCGCCGTCTTGCTGAATGAACGAAACTCAATCGCAACGTCGCGCGCACCGTCAATTTCGTAAATGGAACGCGGAACATTTTCTTCGGTGATGTAAGCGGCATAGGCGGCGTCGAAGAGAATCACGGTGTCATTTTCTTTTGCGTAGGCGACCCATTCCGTTAAAGCTGCTCTGTCAAGCGTGGTGCCCGTCGGATTGTTCGGAGAGCAAAGATAAACCATGTCAACTTTTTCTGCGGGCGGTTTCGGCGAAAAATTATTCTCGGCAGTGCACGGCAGATAAGTCACGCCCTCAAAATGTCCGTCGCTCTGCAAATTTCCGGTGCGTCCCGCCATAACGTTTGTATCGAGATAAACGGGATAAACGGGATCGGCGATTGCAATTTTGCTGTCGAGAGAGAAAATTTCTTGAATGTTGCCGCAGTCGCATTTGGAGCCGTCGCTGATAAAAATTTCGTCCGCCTTAACATCAAGCCCGCGACGTTTGTAATTGTAGTCGGCAATTTTTTCGCGCAGGAAAGAGTAGCCTTGTTCGGGACCGTAGCCGCGAAAAGTTTCGACGTTGCCCATCTCATCAGCTGCACGTTTCATCGCGTCAATGCACACTTGCGGCAAGGGACGAGTCACGTCGCCGATACCGAGCCGAATGATTTTCGCGTCGGGATTTTCCGATTGGAACTTCGCGGCACGTTTGCCGACTTCAGAGAACAGATAACTGCCCGGCAGTTTCAAATAATTTTCGTTGACCTTCGCCATTTAAATAATTCCTCCTAGTTTCATTTCGATTTGCAGTTTACAAGCCGAAACGTTCAAAAATCATATCAACATTGCGCAAGAAAAATTTGTAGTCGAAACACGCGGCAATTTCTTCTGCGCTAAGATATTTCGTGATGTCCGGGTCGTTGGCGACGTTCGATTGAAAATCCTCGCCGTCAAGCCAACGTTTCATTGCGTTGCGCTGAATCCATTTATAAGCGTCCTCGCGAAGAACTCCTTTGCCGACAATCTCAAGCATGAGCCGTTGACTGTAAATCAAGCCGCCCGTGCGATTCATATTATGAATCATTGCGTCGGGATAGACAAGCAGTTTATCTACAATGTTTGTGATTTTGCGCGTGCAATAGTCAACGTTAATCGTCGAGTCGGGCAAAATGACGCGTTCAACGGAACTGTGGCTGATGTCGCGTTCGTGCCAAAGAGTGATGTCTTCCATTGCGGCGACGGCATTTCCGCGAACAAGTCTTGCCATTCCCGCGACGCGTTCACAATTTATCGGGTTGCGTTTGTGCGGCATTGCGGACGAGCCTTTTTGTCCGGGCGAAAAATATTCTTCAGCCTCGCGAATGTCGGTGCGTTGAAGGTTGCGAATCTCGGTCGCGATTTTTTCCAGAGTGCTCGCCACGAGTGCAAGCGTCGTCATATATTCGGCATGGCGGTCGCGTTGAATAACCTGCGTTGCAAGTCTTACGGGCGTCAAGTCGAGTTTTTGGCAGACGAGCTCTTCAATGCGCGGGTCAATGTTTGAGTAAGTGCCGACTGCTCCGCTTAACTTGCCGACGCTGACAATTTTTTTAGCATGTTCCACGCGTTCAATGTCACGTTCAACTTCCGCGCTCCAAAGCAAAAGTTTAAGCCCGAAAGTCATCGGTTCAGCGTGAATGCCGTGCGTTCTGCCAATGCAAGCCGTGTGTTTGAATTCGACTGCGCGGCGGCGTAAAACTTCGCGGAACTTTTTCAAGTCGTCAAGGATAATTTCGGCGGAACGTTTCATCATCAAGCAAATCGCCGTGTCCTTAACGTCGCTGGAAGTCAAGCCCTTGTGAATGTATTTTGAATCTTCGCCGACGTATTCGCCGACGCACGTCAAAAAGGCAATAATGTCGTGGTGCGTGACGGCTTCGATCTCGTGAATGCGTTCGAGATTGAAATTTGCTTTGGCGCGAATGTTCTGCGCGGCGGCAACGGGAATTTCTCCGAGTTCAGCCATTGCGTCACATGCGGCAAGCTCCACGTCAAGAATCGTCTGCCATTCGTTTTCAATCGACCAGAGCTTTCCCATTTCCGGCAAAGTATATCGTTCAATCATTTAAAAGCCTCCTTTAATCGGTCAATCCATTTTTATATCGAACAGCTCAATCAAATCAAGCGGCTCGTTTTTTTGCGGCGGCGGAAGTGTTTGTTCAGCCGGAACCGGTTTTTCAGCCGGAATTAATTTATCAACAGGACGTTTCACTTGCAGGACGTGCGCCCAATGAAAAAGGAACGTCAAAAAAGCGTAGTCCGCGCCGAAATGTTTTTTGAAAGCCTCTTCGACGGCTTGATTGAGTTCCGGCGTGATGCCTTTCTTATAAACGTTGTTGCGCTTGATTCGCCACTGATCCAACTTGGTTAAGAAAGAACTTCGCGCGAGATATTGACGCTCTTTGTTGTCGCGGAAGAATTCTTCGCGAGCAAAATACTCTTCCAAATTTCGGGACAGCTTAATCGTTACGTCGATAAATTTCGTGACGCGTTCAGGCGGAACTTTTGCGTTGGAAAGTGAATCTTCGGAGTCGCGGCGAATGCAAAACGGATCGAGCGTCTTGACGAAAACTTTAGCCTTGAGAATCCAATTCAGCGTAAAAAATCTGTTGCCGGACAAAATGCCTTCGCCGTATTCCAAAAACCAAATGTCGTTGTCGGCGAGAAATTTCCTGTTGAAAATGTTGTATTGCGCGTCGATGAACGTTGAGCCGTCAAGCCACTCATTGAAACGCAATTCCAAATCGTTCGGCACGAGTTCAGTCTTATCGGCGTGCAAGTCGGAATAAGTGCAGTTCAGTTGCTTATTGTGCTCAATCTTAAGTTTCGTGCCTTCCGCAATGATTCCGTCGGTATCGGTGATGAAATGCGTTTGGCTGTGAACAACATCGGCTTTATATTTTTCGGCGGCAGTGTACATTTGCTCCAGTGCGTGCGGCAACCAAACATCGTCGCTGTGCAGAATCATAACATATTCGCCGGTCGCTTCTCTCAAAAGTCTGTTGTCGGTCGGAAATTCGCCGAGATTTTTTTCATTGCGACGAAGTTTTATTTTGCCCGCCGCGATTTGTTTGGCGTAACGTTCCGCGACAAAATCGGCAGATTCATCGGTGGAGCCGTCGTCGCGAATGATTAACTCAAAATCTTGGAACGTCTGATTTAGTACGCTGTCAACGCACTGTTCGATATAATGCTTGCGATTGTACAGCGGAATAAGCACGGAAACTTTCGGCGCGTCCATAAAAATTCCCCCTTACAAGTCAATGTAATAATATCGTGACAGCTCCACGAGTTCATCGGCGACGAGCGAATAAAATCCCGCGAACGACAAATTTTCTGACCGCGCAGAGAAAGTGTATTGACCGACTGCCCAAGCCGCGACGTGTTGAGTGTCTGAAATTTTGGCAATGTAAATCGTCGTGCCGGTGGTGTTGTCAACGCGCCATTTAACGCCCGTGACGCCGCTGATGTCCTGCAATTCCTCGCCCGCAACGCGTTTATGAGTTCTCACAGCCAAAGAAACAGTCGTTTCCCATCTGCGCCCGTAACGAACTTCAACAATGTTTTCTCCTGCCGAAATGCCCGTTATCTCGTAGCCGGACTTGCGCGGCATGTACAGCGGAATAAAATGCACCGTGCGCGTGACTTCGATAAAACTTGCGTAGATTCGTTTTTGCGTCGGCAAGTTGCCGTTGCTGGTCGGTTCAATTTTTTTTGGTTGCGCGGTTGATGTCGGTTGCGGCGTCGGTTGCGTTTGCGGTGTTATCGGTTGCGGCGATGGCTTATCGATTTTCGGCGGCGTTATCGGTTGCGGCTTAGGTGTCGGCTCGCTCGGTTGAATGACGATTGCTTCTTCAGTGCGCGGCTGAACTTTTTGTTTCGCATTTTCGCGCAGGATACGTTCATTTTCTTTTTCCTTTTCTTTACGCATCTGCTTGAGTTTTTTCTTGCGTTCCTTGATTTCTTTGTCGGTCTCCTGCGATTGTTTGGTTGTGATGCTGTCGGTCAGCGCGGGATTTATTTTGTCGAGTTGCTCTTTGTCTTTGGACTTTTCTTGCTCCGCCGCGATCATTGCAAGTTCTCTGTCTTCTTCCGCCGCGTAACCTGCACACGGAAATTGAATTGCCGCCAAAATCATCAGCACGGCGAATTTCTTGGCAAACTTCAAAAAATATTCCCCCTTATGAATTGCTCAACTCTTGAGTAAGAATTTCATGTTGACGGCTCACGCGGTCGACGAAAAATTTTTTCTGCTTATCGTCGGCAAGGCGCATGTCAATCAGAAATTCTTTGAGCAGATTGAAATTGAATTTAATCGTGTCGCTGTGGAGCATCGGGAAAATTTCCGCCAAAATTTTTTCCGCACGAATGAGTTCGGCAATGTATTCGTCAAGGCAAGGATTTTTCTTCTTGCGCGACGCGGAATTGAATTTTTTCATAACATCGGGCAACTTGTCAATGACTTGATTCACGGCGGAAAATTTTTCGTCGAATTGACCTTGCGGCGTGTGAAGTCT
>CAMNPA010000120.1 GCA_946547205.1 uncultured Selenomonadales bacterium
TCGCGACAATGCGGCATTGCGTCAATCTCCGCGTCCGACAAATCGCCCAACCATAAACAATAACGCCGCTTGCCCTTGATGAATTCTTCGGCACCGTACCACGGATGAAAATATTTTGCAGACGCCGGCTCAAGCTTGATGAAGTTTTCCATTTCGTCGGGCTTGAAAAGATAGTTGCCGTTGTCGATTGGTTTGTTGCCGATACCGATTGTCGGCACGTCGTCTTGAAGCGGCTCATTGCGGCTCTCAACGAAAATATCTTCGCCGTCGACAAGGTAAGCGTTGATGTGTTTGACGATTGTCGGTTTGCCGTCGACGAAAATTTTTTTGGGCTTATCGTTTGGCGCGCGGCTGAAACCTACAACGACGCAATGAACGTGAGCCATGTTATCGGAGTCGCTGAGCCATTTGAAAGTTCTGTGCGCAAAGTCGATGTGAATTCCCGACGCGAAAAGTCTCTTCCAAAGCGTGCCGATTGAGTCGCCTTGACAAATTGAGTTGGTCGAAACGAGCGCGGCGCGAGTGTTCGTTCCGGCGATGAAGTCTGAAATTTTCTTGTACCAACACGCCACATAGTCAAGGTTGCCGATATTTTGCCAGCCGTCGAAAACTTTGCCGATGTCGTTGCTCTGCGCGGCGGACTTCATTCTTGCACCGACGAACGGCGGATTGCCGATTATATAGTTAGGAGTTAGGAGTTTGGAGTTAGGAGTTGTGAAAACGTCGTTCCAGTCGATTCGCAGAGCATTCGCGCAGATAATCGTTGCGTAGTTTTTGAGCGGCAGAGCTTGCAAATTTTTTCCGAGCGCGCCTTCAGTCTGTTGGAGCATTTGATTTTCAGCGATCCACAATGCGGTTTGCGCGACGGCGGCGGCGAAGTCGTTTATCTCGATGCCGTAAAACTGATTGATTGAAACTTTGACGGGATTATCGGGCAACGTGACGTTCAAGCCGTGCAGTTCCTCCAAAATCTCATTTTCCAATCGGCGCAAGCTGCAATAAGTCTCCGTCAAAAAATTTCCGCTGCCACACGCGGGATCCAAAAATTTCAACGCGGCGAGCTTGTCTTGAATCGCGAACAGAGCTTGCGGACGATTTTTCTTCTGCATACGTTTGGCGGCGTCGAATTCGGCTTTGAGGTCGTCAAGAAAGAGCGTGTCAATGACTTTGTGAATGTTGTCTTCGCTCGTGTAGTAAATGCCGCCTTCGCGTTGATCGGGCGAATTCAGAAGCGATTCAAACATTGCGCCAAAAATCGGCGGACTAATCTCGCGCCAACTGAACTTGATAAAGTTGCCTAATTCATCGAGTTTATTAATGTCGCGAATGTGCGCACGTTCAATGGTGAGTTTCAAATTGCGATTCAGCGGCGGAATTGGAATTTTTTCGGCGAAAAGCCCGCCGTCGACGTAAGGAAAATCTTTCAACGTGTCGTCAAGGTCGTTGCGGTGATTTTCGGGCGTGTTGAGCACGTCAAACAATTTCTGCAGAGCGTCATGAAGTTTTTCGGGCGGAAAACTTTTCAGATAGTCGCCGAAAGTTTTCTTCGTGAAAATCTGCGCGTCGTCGGCATAAAAGCAAAATACCAGTCGCGTACAAAATTTTCGGAGCAAATCGCGAAATTCCGGCTCGCGCTCAAGATATTTTTCGTCGAAAGCCAAACAAATTTTGTGAATGATGTCGGCGGCGTCCTTAGAAATTTTTTCTTCGGGCGGCGAATCGTCGGCAGTCGGGTCGATTAAAAATTTCAGTCGCGCGAATTGATAACGCAGGTCGCGGAGTTTGATAACGGTCGGCTCAATACGATTCGGCTTGTAAATTCTGAACTCGGCGAAATTGCAAGTGACAATCCAGCGCGGCTTATCGTCAACGGGCAGAGCGTCGGCATAACGTTTTGCCTGTTCAAACGGCGTCAAAAGTTCTCCGTCGGACTGCAGATATTTTTTCGTCAAGTCGACGCCGAAACTTTTCTGCTCAATCAAAACTTTTGTTCGGGCAATGTAGGCGTCGATAAAATTTATTTCAAAGTCGATAATTTTTTCGGGCTTGTCAATATTGAAAACGTATCGGAGCAAAGTCAACCAGAACTTTTGAGTATCGCTTTTCTCGTCGCCGCGCTCATACCAGTCGTCAGCAAATTCTTTAACATTCATGGCGAATCTCCCTTGCAAAAATTTTCCGCGTCGATTATAATTTTTTCGGCAAGAAAAATGCCCCGCGAATTTGCGAGGCGATTGTGCCTGTCGGGCGGTCTTGCCCCCTATATATCTTGTGGCTTTAAACTGAAATTAGGTTACATGTCAGCCATCCTGATTGGGACTCAGGCGGCTGTTCCGCTCATGGCGAGGAGTATAATCCCCGTAGTAGCGACTGTTCTGATTATAAACCAGAAAATGCGCTTCTTCATAAGCGTTACCCCCTTTCTTGGGGGCTTTTTGTTTTAAGAGCCGCCATCGCCGCTAAGGCATCAAGCAAACGAATTATAAAACACACGTCATCTGTTTGCAAGGCGACGTTCATTTTTTTTACAGCTTGCAAAAATTTTCCGCGTCGATTATAATTTCTGCGGCAAGAAAAATGCCCCGCGAAGTTTGCGAGGCGATTGTGCTTGAAGGCGGTTTAGCCCCTCGTATATACGAAGATCAGTTGCAAATGGAATTTACAAACAGTCGCATGAGTTGGAGGCTCAGGCGGCTGTTCCGCTCATGGCGAGGAGTATAATCCCCGTCGTAGCAATCGTTCGAATAATTATCCAAACAATGCGTTTCATAAGCGTTCCCCCTTTCCGGGGGCTTTTCTTTAAATTAAAACCGCCATCGCCGCTAAGGCATCAAGCAAACGGATTATAAAACACACGTCCTCAATTTGCAAGACGATGTTCATTTTTTTTACAGCTTGCAAAAAATTTAAATGCCCCGCGAATTTTGGTCGAGGCTTAGGCGTCTGTTCCGTCGCTCTTAAAAAGTGAATCTCTAAAAAGAAAATCGGGAATGATTGAGCCGTGAAGACTTCCATTCCCGATTTTCTGTTGCGAAAAATTTTTCAGAGCGTCGTCTTTACTTTGAACGTTGCGTCAATTTCTTCAAGCGATTTCTTTTTGCTTTCAATGCCCAAACTCAACACGATAACTGAAATTATCGCGAAGACCGACGCGAACATTACGAAGATGAAATTTATCGGAGCACCGTGAGCTAAAAGTATTCCGACGAGCATTGGAGCGATCATGCCGCCGATTCGCCCGAAGCCTGCTGCCCAACCGCTGCCGAGTGCGCGAATTGCCGTGGGATAAAGTTCCGGCGTGTAAGTGTAGATGACGCCCCAAGCTCCGAGATTGAAGAAACTCATTGCCGCGCCCCACATCAAAAGTTCCGTTGCAGTCGCCGCATTGCCGAAGAAGTAAGCGCAAATTCCCGACATCAACAGGAAACTAGACAGCGTATAACGACGCCCGATAACGTCGACGAGCCACGCCGCCGCGAAGTAGCCGGGCAGTTGAGCCAGCGTCATAATCAGCACGTATTCAAAAGTTTTGACGACTTCAAAGCCTTGCGTGAAGACAATCGACGGGAGCCACATGAAAATTCCGTAATAGCTGAAGACAATTCCGAACCACGTCAGCCAAAGCATCAGCGTGCGAACGCGGAAAGATTTTTTCCACAGCGTGAAGACGTTGAGCTTGAAAATCGGCGTCGCCTCTTGCACGAAGTCTTTTTGGAACGGTTTGCTAACTACGCCGAGCTTTTTCTCAAGCGTCAAGATAATTTGCCGAGCCTCTTCGATTTTGCCTTTCGAGAGCAAGTAGCGGATTGATTCGGGCATGTGCAGGCGGATTAAAAAGACGTACAACGCGGGCAATGCGCCGATTATAAATGCGATGTGCCAACCGAACGTCGGAATGAGCAGGTAAGAGATTAACGCCGCGACGAGCCAGCCTAAGCCCCAAAAACTTTCAAGCAGAACGATAAATCTTCCGCGCAGTGCAGTCGGTGCGTATTCGCTCATCAGTGTCGCCGCAACGGGCAATTCGCCGCCGAGTCCGAAGCCGACTAAAAATCTGAAAGTCAAAAGCGATTCGTAGCTCCATGCAACTGCGCAAAGTCCCGTTGCCACGCTGTACAAAATTACCGTCGCCGCGAAAACGTTTTTGCGTCCGAATTTGTCTGCAATCGTTCCGGCAAGCACTGCGCCCAATGCCATGCCGATTAAACCGACGCTGCCGATCCAACCGACTTGTTCAGGCGATAAGCCCCACTCTTTTGCCAAAATCGGCAACACGAACGAGATTAAGCCGGTGTCCATTGAATCGAACAGCCAACCCAGACCAGTTACGACGAGAAGTTTATAGTGGAAAGAGCCGACCGGCAAATTTTCAAGTCGCTCAAGAATCAATTCAAACAACTCCTTACAAACTACAAGGAAATTTCAAACGGCTTGAATTTTATTTCACGTGCAGAAAAATTGCAAGCCCGCCGATAAATTTAGTTGCCAACGTTCGCGCCGCCGTGTAAAATGTAAACAGTTTTACAAGGAATTTAAGCTGTTAGCTGTTAGCTGTCAGCTGTTAGGAATTGTCCCTAAAAGCTAAAAGCTCAAAGCTAAAAGCTCTTTTATCAGCCAAGGAGGCGATTGAAATGGATTTTGCGGTTATGGGAACGATCAGCTCTTATGTCAAGCGGAAAAATTTGACATTCGCCGCGAAACACAAGATACGCACGGGACAGACGCTAACCGACGCTTACGGGAACTGGTCATCAACAAATGCGGTCTCAACGTTCGACAAACTTCGCGAGGCGGCTAATGCGTCGAGCACTCAAGCCAAGCAGGAAAAAATTCGTCGAATCAAACAGAAACTTCGCGCGGGACAAAAACTTTCCGATGAAGAACTCGGCTTCCTGCGCGTCAACGACCCGAAAACTTACAAGAAAGCCAAACATGCAGACGAGGCTCGCGAAGAACTCAAGGCGGAACTCAAAAAGGCTAAATCCAAATCGGAGGCTCGTGAGGCGATGACGCGTGCGATGGTCAAAGCGTCGGCGGACGCAATGGCTGAACTTTCTGCGCTCGGTCAAGGCGGCAACGTCGGCAATTCTTTCGGCGGCAATCAATCGGGCGAATCTGTCAACGCGGCAATGACTGC